>CAMWXA010000025.1 GCA_947178035.1 uncultured Lachnospiraceae bacterium
TAAATAGCATAAGGATGCAGAGCTGGTTATTGTATTTAGGGGATATCAGATACTGAGGCTGTTTGTGCGGCAGAGAGACTGACAAGACAGCGGAAAAGTAATCAGATCAGTATCCTGACATTGTTACTGTTCAGATATTTACATACGATATGGTATTAAATGGAACAATAAGTATTAAGAGATTGGGTTGCAAACTGGAAACATGAAGCATTTTATCAAACATTCCATTAAACAGGAAGTTGCACTGATCTTCATTGCCGTGATGGCAGGGACGATTATTCTCTGCTGGATTATCAACAATAGTTTTTTGGAAAATTTTTATATACAGAATAAGAAGAATGCGATAAAGGATGCATATTTTAGAATTAATGAGGTCGTGACAAACGGTGATATATTGTCAGATGAATTTGCGATTGAACTGCGAAAAACCTGTGACATGTATAATATCGGATTGTTGGTCATTGACGCTGCGTCAAATACCCAGATATCCAGCACAAGAGATGCGGATAAACTACAGCGCAGACTGTATGATAATTTTTTCAATCCCGGTAATGATATGGAATATTTGGATGAAGGCAGCAATTACTACATGGCATCCGTGTTGGATATCTCTACCAGCACAGAGTATTTGGAAATGTGGGGACTTCTTGGCAACGGAAATCTGTTCCTGATAAGGTCTCCGATCGAAAGTATACGGGACAGCGTGAAGTTGTCCAACCGGTTTCTGGCCTATGTGGGATTTGTGACGACTGTCATAAGTGCGGTGCTTATCTGGTTTGTGACGACAAGAATCACAAAGCCGATCATGGAACTGAAAAACATTTCAGAAGAAATGACAAAGCTCAGATTCGAGACAAAATATGAAAGCCGTGGACGGAACGAAATCGACCTGCTTGGTGAACACATCAATGAATTGTCAAGTACACTGGAAAAGACAATATCAGAGCTGAAAACTGCCAATAATGAACTGATGCGGGATATTGAGAAAAAAGAGCAAATCGATGAAATGCGCAAGGAGTTTTTGTCCAATGTTTCCCATGAGCTTAAGACGCCGATCGCATTGATACAAGGATACGCGGAGGGGCTCCGGGAGGGCATCAATGACAATGATGCGGAAAGCAAAGATTTTTACTGCGATGTGATTATGGATGAAGCCGGCAAAATGAATACAATGGTCAGAAAGCTGCTTGATCTGAACCAGCTTGAGTTTGGCAATGATATTGTCACAATGGAACGGTTTGATATTACAGCCCTCATAAGAAATTTTATTGCTTCTGCAGAGATTTTAATTAGTCAGAATGAGGTTCATGTAAGTATTGATGAGCATGTGCCGATTTATGTATGGGCAGATGAGTTTAAAACTGAAGAGATTGTAAGGAATTTTTTCAGCAATGCGATGAATCATGTAGATGGGGCTAAGATCATTGAAATTAAGTATCGATTAATCGAAGAAGAATATGCCAACAAAGTGCGGGTCAGTGTATTTAATACAGGCGAGCCGATACCGGAGGAGTCACTTCCCCATATCTGGGAGAAATTTTACAAGGTAGATAAGGCGAGAACACGTGAATATGGGGGCAGCGGAGTGGGATTATCTATCGTAAAGGCGATCATGGAATCCATGAATCAGCGTTACGGTGTTATCAATTATACCAATGGTGTCGAGTTCTGGTTTGAACTTGAAACCAAATAAACGGAGGTGTTGGTTTTGAAAAGGGGAAAAATATTAGGACTTCTGGCGATGTCAGCAGTTCTACTAACCGGCTGTGTGGATTCCATGCCGGAACTTACAGCGGAACAGTCGGATATCATCGCAGAATATGCAGCCGGGCTGCTGCTTAAATATTCATCCAGGTATGACTACAAAATTGCGAGCGAAGAGGAAGTAGCAGCTGCAATAGCAGCCAGACAGGAGACTTCCGAACCAGAGACACAACAGGAACAGGAGACCATGGAGAGTCCGGACGAAACGAATCCGAATGAAGTTTCGCCAGAATCACCAGCAGTAGAACAGGAGGAGGTACAACAGGTACAGTTTGTTGCAGACCTTGATTTTGCTGCAGAGTTAGGGATTGATGATCTCATTATCCGGTATCAGTCATTTGAAATTTGCGATTCCTATCCACAGAATAATTCCGGCTTTAGTGTATCTGCAGTGCAGGGCAAAAAGCTCTTAGTGATGCATTTTGACATGGAGGGGCTTCCGGAGGAGGATATCAATTGCAATTTGCTTGATTATGACATTAGGATGCGGGTGAATATCAATGATTCAACATCCTCAGTCGTGTTAAGTACGATGATTTTAAATGACATTACTTCCTATGTGGATGTCGTCCATGCAGGTGAGATTGTAGATATCGTAGCTGTGGCGGAGATCGATGACCTGGCGGAGGAGAACATACAGACTTTGACACTGTGGGCATCTGCAAATGGACAAACGTGTACAGCAAAGCTAAAATAGCAGATGTGAATAAAAAAATAAAAATCTATTGAAAATATTTGTAATTGCTCATATACCTATGTTATAATTAGTCAAAGATAAAGAGATTATTATCTGGTAGAATGGAGGTTTAATATGGAGACTAAGATTCTCTTAGAGAACGGAACAAATGAGTTGGAAGTATTAGAATTTGTGGTGGATGGAAATTCTTATGGTATTAATGTGGCAAAGATCAGAGAGATTATCCCCTATTCGCCTGTGACACCTGTACCAAACGCGCATCCCAGTGTGGAGGGTATTTTTATGCCACGAGATGCAATGATTACGGCAATTGATTTGCGCAATTGTCTGCAGCGTGGACAGTCTCAGCCAGGTGGATTGTTTATCATCACAAGTTTTAATAAGCTTGATATTGCTTTCCATGTTGACACAGTGATTGGTATTCATAGGGTTTCTTGGGTTGATATTATTAAACCAGGCGCGACTGTAACAACAGTGGAGGATGGTATTTCTACAGGTATCATTAAGATTGACGGGAAACTTATTATTATTCTTGATTTTGAGAAGATTATTACGGATATCAATCCTGAGACGGGACTCAAAGTAACTGAAATTGACGCGTTAGGAGTCAGACAAAATTCAGAGGTTCCTATTTTGATTGCAGAGGATTCCTCGCTTCTCAGAAAGCTTATCATTGACTCGCTTAAGAAGGCAGGATATGAGAATATTATTAAGGCTGAGAACGGCGAGGAGGCATGGGAGTACATAGAGAAATGCAGAGATGCGGGGACATTGAACAAAGAGGTGCATCTGCTGATTACGGATATTGAGATGCCTCTCATGGATGGACATCGCTTGACGAAGCTTGTGAAATCAGATGATGCGACAAAGCATATACCGGTAATTATTTTCTCCTCACTTGTTAACGAGGAGATGAAAAGAAAAGGTGAAGAGCTGGGTGCAGATGCACAGCTATCGAAACCTGAAATTGGAAATCTTGTAAAGGTTATTGATAGTCTGCTTGCAAGATAAAAAAGACAGAGCCGGGATATACGCCCGGCTCTAGCAAGTTAGGAGATAGCATGGACAAGATAGAAATTATAGAAAAATATAAATTGATGGTAGAGAAAATTGCAGATGCGGACATGGTTCTTGTCGGTGGCGGTGAGGAGGTTAACGAAGATTTTGGTTACATCGGCTAATTTCCGCATCTTATGTCTGCTCTTGAAGAGGTCGATATTAATCAGATGCTTGAGTGGACGGTTCCTTTTTTAGAACATCGTTTTTTGATTGAACACAACGAAGGCAGGATTGTTGAAGCGTATCAAAATCTTTATGAATTAGTGAAGGACAAAAACTATTTTGTGATTACAACCTGCATCGATGAAAATGTCAGGAAAGTAGCATTCGACAGGGAGAGACTGGTTGAACCCTGTGGAAATCATGAAATGCTTCAGTGCAGTGGGAAATGCTGCAGCAAACTATACCCTTCGAAAGAGTTTTCTGATCTGGTAAATCAGGCGATTTGGGACGGGGTTGGACTGGATTCTCTTGAAATACCAAAGTGTCCTGTCTGCGGGAAACCATTAGCCTACAATAATATCCTGTGTGAGCAGAATTATGTGGAAGAGGGTTATCAGGAGCAGTGGAAGCAATATACGAAATGGTTACAACGAACTCTCAACAAAAAGCTTTGTATTCTTGAATTGGGGGTGGAATTAAATTTGCCCAACATTATAAGGTGGCCATTTGAAAAGGCTGCATTTTATAATCAGAAAGCGAGTTTTTTTAGAGTCAATGCTTCTCTATACCAGATGACTGAAGAATTGAGTGATAAGGGGATTGGGATAGGGATGAATGCAGTTGATTTTTTGCGAGAGTGCAAGTCATTAGGAAACTGTTCGAGATAGATATGGAATCGTTATGTGTTTAAGAGGAGACGGAGGGAGTATCATGCGTTCAGAGGAAAATTATTTGGATGATTTGTTGAATGCCGTTTTGAATCCGAAGACAACAGATGAACCGGATTTGACGGAAGAAATCAGTATTGACTCGCTTGAGGAACTTGAAATATCTAATTTAGAAATACCAGATTTAGAAATTACTGATTTGGATTCCTCTGAATTAGATATACCTGACATTGAGATGCCGGGAGAAGAGCTTGGTGTAACAGACGCGGAAATACTTGAGAAAGTGGCGGACGGGATAGCGAGTGTGGAATTGTATGAGGAACCAGCGAACGAGATAACTGATTTGGGATTGCCGGGGGAGCCATTGGGCGGGATAACCGATATGGGATTGCCAGGGGAACCAGCGAACGAGATAACCGATATAGGAATGCCAGGGGATACAATAGACGTTGAAATGCTGGAGGAACCGGCGGATGAGATAAGCGACGTGGAAGTGCTGGAAGAACCAATGGATGAGATAACTGATGTAGAAATGCCAGAGGAATCAACGAACGAGATAAGCGATATGAAAATGCTTGAGGAAGAAACAAACACGGAAGAAGCTGGTGAATCTGCAGTGTCACATGAAACAGAAGAGTCCGGTATAGAAGAACCTGGTATAAATGATATAGAAATGTCGAATATGGGAATCTCGGATGAGGAGATGGCATATATAGGGGAAGAAATAAATTTGGAGGATATTAAGATGCCAGAATCAGAGGATGAACTGAGAGTGGAGGATATTGAAATACCGGATTTATCAGCTGAGATGCCTGTTCAGGAGAAAGAGTTGAGCATAGACGGTCTCGATGAGGCAATTCAATCAGAGACAGAGCTGCAGATGGCAGGAGAGTTAAATATTGACGAACTGGAGTTTGGCGGCATTCAATCCGATCCAGAGCTGTCGGATTTTGAGCTATCTGCAGATTTGCTGGAGGATGGTGAAGCTGAGAAAGATGCCTCGATTAGTATGGACGATAATCTTGAGGATGTATTAAATATGCTTGATGACGATGATGAGCTGGCAGAGATCAATGATATGCTCAAAAAGTCGGATAATAACGAACCGATACAGGATGATATGATGGATTTGCTCAATCAGATGGCAGATGATGAGGCGGCATCAGTCAATGCCGGTCTTAATCAAGCGGATGACGAGGATGATGGTGTACCACTTCCAGAAATTCCACAGTCGTTGATTAATGTGGAACAAACTGCGAAGACAGCAGAGGAGAATACAAAGAAAGAGAGCAAAAAGGCTGCTGCAAAGAAGAAAAAAAATGATAGTGCGGAGGCGAAAGCAGTCGCAGATGAGGTAAAAAAACCGAGCAAATTGGGCAAATTCTTTAATATGCTGACAGAAGAACTTGTGCCAGAACCGACAGAGGAAGAACTCGCAGCAGAAAAAGAGGCAAAGGCAGCAAAGAAACAGGAAAATCTTACCCAAAAAGAAGAAGCAAAGCTTGCAAAAAAAGAAGAGAAAAAGGCAAAGGCGGAGGAGAAAGCAGCTGCGAATAAAGCGAAACAGGAAGCAGCCGCACAGAAAAAGAAAGAAAAGCAGGCACAAAAAGCTGCTAAGAAAGAGGCAAAGCTTGCAGCGGAGGGGCCAAAGAAGCGGATTCCGCCAAAGAAGATTGCTGCTGCTGTCGTGTTTGGGGTCTCTGTGGGTGGTGCAGTTATTGTGGCGACAAATGTTCTTTCGACAGCGGGTTTTTTACAGACAGCGCGAAATGCATATTATGATGGAGACTATATGACCGTATATGAGGCGACATATGGTATGGAGCTGGATGACAGCGAATCGGACGGATTGATCAAAGCCAAAAGCGAAGTGATCTTAAAAGTTCAGCGGCGATATGATTCTTATCAGACGAATCTGAAGATGGGGCGTGAAGTGGAGGCTCTGGATGCACTGCTGCGCGGAATTACAACGTATGATAATGTCAATGCAGACGCAGAAAAATATGGAGTAATGGCAGAAGTTGATGCAGTCAAGGACAATATTTTAAAAATACTTGAAGAAAAATATGGTCTTGATGAGGCGGCGGCTAGAGCCATTATCAACAACGAGGATGCGTTGTCCTACACAATTGCACTCACTGATGTCATAGCTGGAAATTAGGAGGCTGTTTTGTGACATCCTTTTGACATATGGAAAGGCAAGGAATATGATAGCGATAATTGATTATGATGCCGGAAATATAAAGAGTGTGGAAAAAGCACTGATGGCATTGGGTGAGACGGCAGTTATCACAAGGGACAAGGAGAAGATTTTGTGTGCAGAGAAGGTGATTTTGCCAGGTGTAGGTGCTTTTGGCGATGCTATGGAGAAGCTCAGAGGCTACCGGCTTGAGGAAATCATCAAAGAAGTAATTGCGAAAAAGACTCCTTTTCTGGGAATTTGTCTGGGATTGCAGCTGTTGTTTGAGTCCAGTGAGGAGACACCAGGTGTTCAAGGGCTTGGGATTCTAAAAGGAAAAGTGATAAAAATACCTGACAATACAGGATTGAAAGTGCCGCAGATTGGTTGGAATTCACTAAAGTTTCCAAACAGCGGAAGACTTTTTACAGGTGTGGCAGAAGAATCCTATGTGTATTTTGTACATTCGTATTATTTACAGGCAGAGGAACCAGAAATCGTGACAGCGACGACAGAGTATGTGGTACCTATTCATGCTTCTGTTGAAAAGGATAATGTGTTTGCATGCCAGTTTCACCCAGAGAAGAGTTCTGATGTGGGACTACAAATCTTAAAAAACTTTGTAGCGCTGCAGGATGGAGGAAATGAATGATTACGAAGAGGATTATTCCGTGTTTGGATGTAAATAATGGCCGCGTAGTCAAGGGTGTGAATTTTGTAAATTTAATTGATGCAGGTGACCCTGTTGAAATTGCAGCGGCTTATGATAAGGCGGGGGCAGACGAAGTTGTTTTTCTGGATATTACAGCTTCGTCAGACAACCGGTCCACCAGGGTGGATATGGTACGCAGAGTGGCCGAGAAGGTATTTATCCCGTTTACGGTCGGCGGTGGTATCAGAACAGTGGATGATTTCAAGGTGATTCTCCGCGAGGGTGCAGACAAGGTGGCAGTGAACAGTGCAGCGATTATGAATCCGTCACTGATCAGCGAAGCGGCCGATAAGTTTGGCAGTCAATGTGTTGTCGTTGCAATTGATGCGAAGAGGCGGGGCGATAGAAGCGGATGGAATATCTATAAAAACGGCGGTCGTGTAGACATGGGAATTGATGCGGTGGAATGGGCAATGAAGGCCAATGCGCTTGGCGCTGGTGAGATATTGCTCACAAGCATGGATTGTGATGGTACGAAAAATGGATACGATATTGAGCTCACAAGAATTGTATCTGAAAATGTATCAATACCAGTTATCGCTTCTGGTGGTGCGGGAAAGCTGGCGCATTTTTACGATGCCTTCGCAGAAGGAAAAGCAGATGCGGCACTGGCGGCATCCCTATTTCACTTCAAAGAACTGGAGGTGAAAGAAGTCAAGGAATATTTGAGAGAACGTGGCGTTTCAGTCAGAGTATGACACAGATCAAAGCGCGTTTTCCGGTATGCTATGAATAATTTACCGTTGGATATCCACATAAGTCGTGGGAATCATGCTGTTTACGCCTTCAATCAGTAAAATTGTGTCAAAATCAGGCGAGAACAGTAATAAAATAATATTGTACAAAGGAGAAGAAATTATGGCAATGTTGACAGGTGAATGGTTAAATGCTATGCAAGAAGAGTTTCACAAGCCTTATTATAAGGAGTTGTATCAGTTTGTAAAGGACGAATATGACAGTACAGCAGTATTTCCCCCAGCGGATGATATTTTTAACGCGATGCATTTTACACCGCTTGACAAGGTGAAGGTATTGCTGTTGGGACAGGATCCCTACCACAATGTGAATCAGGCGCATGGATTAAGCTTCTCTGTACTTCCAAGTCAAACGAAGCTGCCGCCTTCTTTACAGAATATTTATAAAGAATTGCGGGAGGATCTTGGCTGTTACATTCCCAACAATGGTTATCTGAAAAAATGGGCAGATCAGGGAGTTCTTTTGTTGAATACGGTTCTCACTGTGCGTGCCCACCAGGCAAATTCTCATCAGGGAAAAGGTTGGGAAAAGTTTACGGATGCTATTATTCAGGCAGTCAATGCACAGGATAGGCCGATTGTGTATATGCTGTGGGGAAAACCAGCACAGCGCAAGATACCAATGCTGACCAACCCAAAGCATCTGATTTTGAAGGCAGCACATCCAAGTCCGCTGTCTGCAAATAATGGCTTTTTCGGGTGCAGACATTTTAGCCAGGCAAATGAATTTTTGAAGGCAAACGGGGCAGAACCGATTGACTGGCAGATTGAAAACATTGATATTCCTTAAATTTTAGTTAAAATGCATAAATTGAGAAAGAAAGTATTGATATAGTGGTCGTTTTGCTATATTTTATAGGTTATATTGCATAAAAAAAGGAATGGATGGAATATAGTGTTAGAGTTATTTGAAAAATCAAAGTAATGTAGACTATTGACAAACTTTTTCATTATAAGTATAATTAAATAGTCATTTGACATAAACTTACTTTAGCACACTAAAGCGAAAGCTTATGTCGGGAATAGTAAGTAAGTGCAGTGGGCAATGGCGTTCATCGGCACTTTTTTACTTTTTTTGCTGAAAAATGACAAATTTTAGCTGGTTTTTACCTTGTAATTAGGTTAAAACATATATTTACTGTCAAGGAGGTAAAAAGTATTATGGAAAACAGAAAACGAGTTCTTGCTGTATTACTGGCAGGAACAATGGTTGCCGGTTCTCTGGCAGGCTGTGGTTCCCAAGGCGGTACTGACACACCGGCTACAGATACACCTGTAGCAGAAAATAACACAACAGAGCAGGCCGGAACGGAGACAACAGCGACAGGTGAGACAACAGAAGGGGCAGAGACATCTGCAAAGACAATGGAGGAGCTGGCTGCCATGGAGTATGACGAGCGTTCGTCATATCTGTATGAGCAGAATCTTGGTGAGTTCTACGAGTATTATCAGGAGGCAAAGGCCGAGCTTGATGATATTCCAAAGAGATATGCTATGATGGCAGTTGCAGAGGCAAAGCTGCTTGAGTCTGGTGTGATCATTCCGAATATCACACGTGGCGGAAACTATGCAATCACCAGAGTCGCGCCTCATACGAAAAATTCTACAATGTGGGGAAATGATAACTATCGTTACCACAATCAGGTCGTTACCACAGAGTTTATCAAAGCAGAGCATGTTGCTGAGATGAGAGCGAAGTGGGAGGAATTAAGAGGTACCGGAACATATGAGGACTGGGTAAAAGAGTATTTGGTAGAGAAAGGGTATGAGTTGAAAGATACTTATGCAAACAATCTGTACAATACCGATCCTACGACATGGGATGTTCTTTCTACAAGCCAGTCAGCAGACAGTGAGGCAATCATTAACACATATGATGGTCTGATGGAATATGATATGGAGAATATTCTTCAGCCAGCACTGGCGGAGAGCTACGAGATTTCTGACGATGGATTAACTTACACATTCCATATCCGTGAAGGTGTTGAGTGGGTAGATTCCCAGGGCAGAAAGGTGGCAGATGTTCAGGCGGATGACTGGGTTGCAGGTATGCAGCACATGATGGATGCTATGGGCGGTCTGGAATTTTTGGTTGATGGTGTAATCAAGAATGCTACCGGATATATCAATAATGAGATTACAGATTTTAGCGAGGTAGGAGTTAAGGCAGTCGACGAGCATACACTTGAGTATACGCTGGAAGCACCTTGTCCCTATTTCCTGACGATGCTTGGATATGGTGTGTTTGCGCCGATGAGCAGGGATTATTATACTTCTCAGGGCGGAAAGTTTGGTGCGGATTTTGACAAGTCTGCTGCAGATTACACATATGGACAGTCGCCAGATAATATTGCTTACTGCGGTCCTTATCTTGTATCGAACTTTACATCTAAGAATATTATCGTATTTACAGCAAATGAGTCTTACTGGAACAAAGATAACATCAATATCAAAACCATTACATGGCCATATGAAGATGGTTCTGATACATTAAAGCTTTATAATGATGCGAAGGCAGGCACAGTAGACGGAACAGGACTTAACTCTGCGCAGGTAGAAGCTGCAAAGGCGGATGGCCTGTTCGATGAGTATTCTTATGTCTCTGATACAGATGGATCTACATTCCCGAATTACTACAACCTGTATCGTACTGCATATGCAAATGCGAATGACGAGACAAAGGTTGTTTCTCAGCTGACAGATGAGGACAAAGAGCGCGCAAATGCTGCACTTGGCAATGTTGACTTCCGTCTGGCAGTAACCTTTGCGACAGACAAGGCATCCATGAATGCGCAGACCGCAGGAGAAGAGTTAAAGAATAACAGACTTAGAAATTCCTATACACCGGCAACTTTTGTTACGCTTGATGCGGAAGTGACAATTGATATCAACGGCACAGCAACAACTTTCCCAGAAGGTACTTACTATGGTGAAGTAATGCAGGCGCAGCTTGATGCAGACGGATTCCCAATCAAGGTGTACAATGAAGAACTTGCAAGCGGCGACGGATATGATGGATGGTACAATCCTGAAGTTGCAAAGGAGTATCTCGCAAAGGCAAAAGAGGCTCTTGCTGCACAGGGCTATACAATCGACAAGGATAACCCAATTACGATTGAGCTCGTTTATGCACAGAATAATGAGCCGTTCACAAACAGAGCTAACGCATATAAGCAGTCTGTTGAAGCTGCTTTGGACGGTGAGGTTATCATTGGTTTAGTTCCGGCAAGCGATACAGATGAATGGTATTATTCAGGCTACTTCACAGATTATGGTTATGAGGCAAACTACAATGTCACAGATGTATCAGGATGGTCTCCTGACTACGGTGATCCTTCTTCATACCTTGATGTATATTTGCCTGATTATGCAGGTTATGTAACTAGGAGTCTTGGTATTTTCTAATACCGCCAATACAACTTTGTCACAGGGAGAGGTTATCTTCCTGTGACAGATAAAGAGAGAATGATTTTATGGCAAAATATTTATTGAAACGATTCATTCATGGGCTTCTTTGCGTGATCGTGGTCGTCATGCTGATCATGATCATGATCTATTCGCTGCTCGACCGCAATCTGATCTTTGCGTCGGATAGCGTCTATAATCATCAGCAGAATAACCAGAAAGTAACATACAGATATCAAAAGTGGGAAGAGTATGGTTATCTCGATTATGTGACTTACGCAGATTATATGAATGATCTTGCACTGAGTGGAGAAATTGACGAGGAAACGAGAGCGTCAGCTGTAAGCTTTGGCAGGACTGAGGAGAACGATTCAGATCTGGCGAAGGAATATATAGAAAAGTTTAAAAACACATATCAGGCACAAGGCTATAAAATAGAGAGACTTGATGCTGTCATGATGGGTGGTAGAAAGATTGCAAGTGGTGGGCAGCAGCAGCTTTATGCCTACAAGGACATTCCGCTGGCACACCGTCTGTGGAACTACTTCACTGGAATATTTAAGATTGATAATATTAATGAAATTGAAAATGATGTGGGAGATCGCGGGATTTCCTTTACTTTATATGACCCTGTTTATGGTGGGGATAAATTTTCGCCGGCAATTATTGGAAATGGGACAAGACACAAATATTTGGTCTACTGTGATTCGAAATTCCCGTTTATACACCAGAATATGCTGACAATTAACCTTGGAACTTCCTATTCTGTCAATATGGGTGTGGATGTGTTTACGACGATGACAAAAACACAGGGATCCTATATTGCTTCAACAATTACGTATCCGACAGGACTTACGGAGGAGAGCGCGGACGATCTGCATTCCGCTACGTACCTGGCAGATTCACTACACTCCAGCCTGATCTACGAATCAAGATATCTGGATGACTATACATCAGTGGATACTGTGAAAGGTGGTTTTTCTAAGATGGGCTATTCTTTCCTGATCGGTATTATCGCGACAATGCTTGCATATCTGGTCGGTGTGCCGCTTGGTATAGCCATGTCAAGAAAGAAGGACAAGCTGATCGATAAGATTGGTACGTTATATATAATCTTTATTATTGCGGTTCCCTCACTTGCCTATATCTTCTTGTTTAAGGCAATTGGCGGAAGGATGGGGCTTCCAACCACGTTTGATATGGATACAGCCAATAAGCTTGTATATATCCTTCCGATTATTTCGCTCGCACTTCCACAGGTTGCGAACCTGATGAAGTGGCTGCGTCGTTATATGATTGACCAGATGAATTCTGACTATGTCAAGTTTGCAAGAGCCGGCGGTTTGTCCGAGAATGAGATTTTTTCAAAGCATATCTTAAAAAATGCTTCGATTCCAATTATTCATGGTATTCCTGGAAGCGTGTTGGGATGTTTGACGGGCGCGATCATTACAGAGCGTGTGTATGTTGTGCCTGGTGCGGGTAATTTATTGACAGAGGCAATCAACAAATACGACAATGGTGTTATTGTCGGCGTTTCCTTATTCTATGCGATATTGAGTGTGATAGCGATTATTTTGGGCGATGTATTGATGTCTATGGTAGATCCCCGTATTTCTTTCTCAAGTAAGGCCAGATAACGCGCGTGTTCAATATGTATGATTCAATAAGGAAAGGTAAGGATAGTATGAATGTAGATTTTAAATTGGGTAAACATGTAGTTATAGTTGATAATCTAGAAGAGATTGATCCGACACAAGGGATGTCGGATGAGGAGCTTTTCTCAGTGATTAATCACAGTGATCTGGAATCAGAGAAGATTACAGCGCCTAGGTATTCTTATTGGCAGTCTGTTTTCCGGGTGTTTTTTCGGAAAAAGATCAATATTGTCATGCTGGGGCTGCTTGCTGTTATCGTATTGATGGCATACCTGTATCCAGTGTTTGTGGAGTATGACAAGTTTGGGAATCTGTTGAATGCTTCGGCGAAGCATCTGACACCTTCGGCGGCAATTAGTCAGTTTGGATTTAGTATCCATTGGATTCTTGGTGCTGGTGCGGCTGGACAGTCTACTTTTGATGCGATCTGGTACGGTTCACAGATTTCCATTTCACTGGCGCTGGTAGTTGCGCTGATCAATATGACAGTAGGTGTTATTGTTGGGGCAGTATGGGGATTTTCTAAGAAAGTCGACAATGTGATGATGATTGTCTATAATATTATTGCAAATCTGCCTTACATTTTAGTAATTTCTGTTATGGTTATGCTCTTTTCAGCAGGATTTTGGACGATGGTATTTGCTATGACGATTACAGGATGGCTGTCAATTGCGTACTTTATTCGTACTCAGGTTGTCATTATTCGTGACAGAGAGTACAATCTGGCTTCAAGATGTCTGGGAACATCGACGATTCGGATTGCAATGAAAAATATTTTGCCGTTTATGACTTCTGTTATTGTGACACTTGCAGCTACAGAGATTCCTTCGTATATTTCCTATGAGGTATTTCTTGCCTATATTGGAATGGGACTCAAGGAAATGTCGCTCGGAAGGTTGATTTATGAGGCAGAGAGTGCGATGCTGACACCTGGATGGGGATTTGAGTTCTGGAGTCCGGTTGCGGTCGCTTCGATTATCACGATAGTATTGTATGTGGTTGGACAGAATCTTGGTGATGCATCCGATCCGAGAACACACATGTAAGAGGATGGCACAATGGAAGATAAAAAAGTATTATTATCAATCAAAGATCTGGAAGTGAAGTTTCGTGTACGCGGGAAAAAACTGACTGCAATTCGCGGAGTTTCCCTTGATATTTTCGAGAATGAATCGATTGCGATTGTTGGTGAATCAGGTTCCGGTAAGTCTGTATTTACAAAAACGTTTGCAGGAATGCTTGACAGCAATGGATATATTGACAATGGCAGTATTATTTTTAACGATGCTGATCTGGCAGATACGGTTGTCGGAAAAACGACTGTTTCTAAATGGATGATCGATCATGCACAGGCAAAATTGGACGAGTATTCCAAATATGAATTTGGTGTAGATATTTATCGAGAGATGGAAGCCCTGAAAGCAGAAAAGGCTGAAAAGGAAAAAATCAGCAAAGAACAGGGAGAGGCGAGTGACAGGGCGATTGCGGAGCTTGGTGTCCGAAAGACAGAGGCATTCAATCTGAAGCAGACACTGGATCCAAAAACTGACAGAGCGAAAATAAAAGAGCTCACCCAATCAATCAAGGAAATGGAGAAGGAAGTCAAAAAGCTTGTAAAAGACAGGATTGCAATGGATCGCGCAGCATCACAGAAGCTCAAAAACGATGCAGAGTATATGAGCAAATATAACTCCAGAATGTCAGAATTGAAAGCAAAATACGATACAGCGATCAAGGGAAGTATTTCTGAGAAAACGAAAAAACGCAATGAGACTCTTGCAAAGGAAGTTTATCTCTCGATTGGAAGGTATGGCTTTTTTAAGCGTGCAAAGCTTTTGAGTATGCTTTTGACGGCTTTGAAGAAGGCCATGGTGACAGGTGCCGACTTGTCTGATGATGGACAGAGAAATGTCGTTTTTGATAGTGTGGCTTTTCGTGTAAAATATCTTGATGAGACAACGGATAAATTGCACGGAACGTGTGTTTTAAACCTGGCGAATGTGAAGTATGCGAAAGACTGGTATCAGATTCGTGGTAAGAAGATTGCGACAGTGTTCCAGGATCCGATGACATCGTTGAATCCGATAATCACGATTGGAAAGCAGATTACATCGATTATCATGAAGCATCAGGATGTGACGGAGTCTGAGGCGAGGGCTAAGGCACTGGATTTGATGAAAAAGGTTGGGATTCCAAATGCTGAGGCGCGCTTTGATGACTATCCGTTCCAGTATTCTGGAGGTATGCGTCAGAGAATTGTAATCGCGATTGCGTTGTCCTGTCAGCCTAAGATTTTGATCTGCGATGAGCCTACGACAGCGCTTGATGTTACGATTCAGGCGCAGATCTTAAAGCTGTTGAAAGACTTGCAGAAAGAATTCAACTATACGATTGTCTTTATTACACATGACCTGGGAGTAGTGGCAAATATTGCGGATCGTGTTGCAGTTGTATATGCTGGTCAAATCATAGAGCTTGCGTCAGTCGATGAGATATTTTATGACCCAAGACATCCATATACATGGGCGTTGCTGTCATCCATGCCGCAGCTTGCAGAGAAAAATACCAAGCTGTATTCGATCACGGGTACACCGCCATCCTTATACAATAAGGTTGTGGGAGATGCGTTCGCACCGCGTAATCCGTATTGTATGAAAATTGATACGCTGAAGGAGCCGCCTATGTTTCAGGTTACGGATACACATTATGCAAAGACATGGCTGCTGGATCCGCGTTCACCGAAAGTTGAGAAACCAGAGGCAATTCAGAATATTCATGAGAAACTATTAAAAGCTTTTAACATATAAACAGATTTGAAATCAGAGACTTCAGATAGGAGATTTAGAACGTGTCAAACCTAAATCAAGAAAAATCAGGACGTGTATCTCATTTGCCGGAGCATGGTCCAATTGATGAAAAAAACGGCAAAGAGATCTTATTATCGGTCAAGAATGTAGATATCACTTTTGGCAAGGGTGAGAGCGCTGTGAAAGCTGTAAAGAATGCCAGCTTTGACATTTATAAAGGAGAGACGTTTTCGCTTGTAGGTGAGTCAGGGTCCGGCAAAACAACAGTCGGAAGAGCTGTTATTCGTGTCAATCCATGCGCCAGTGGTGAAATCTTGTATAAAGGTGTTCGCATTTCCGGAAAGATACCGCACTCACTGGACAGGGAAGTTATCCGCAATATCCAGATGGTATTTCAGGATCCGGCGGCATCTCTTAATGAGCGTGCTACAGTGGACTATATTGTGTCAGAGGGATTATACAATTTTCACTTGTATGAAAACGAGGCAGATCGTGTTCGCAAGGTTGAGGAGATGATCAATGAGGTAGGTCTTTTGCCAGAACATTTGACGCGATATCCGCATGAGTTTTCAGGTGGACAGCGTCAGAGAATCGGGCTTGCCCGCGCTATGGTGATGGAGCCGGAGCTTGTCGTCGCAGATGAACCGATTTCTGCCTTGGATGTTTCTATTAGGGCACAGGTATTGAATCTGCTCAAAAAGTTCCAGGTCGAAAAGAATGTCACATATTTGTTTATTGCACATGACCTTTCGATTGTGCGTTTTATATCAGATCGCATTGGCGTAATATACAAGGGAAATATTGTGGAGATTGCGGAGGCAGATGAATTGTTTGAATTCCCATTGCATCCATATACGCATTCTCTGATTTCAGCGATTCCAATACCAGATCCCAAGTTGGAGAAGAACAAGGTGCTCTATACGTATGATCCGTCGATGCATGACTATAGTACAGATCAACCGGAGCTTGTCAATATCGGTCATGACCACTATGTCTATGGAAATAAGAAGGAGATTGAGGAATATAAGGCAATTCGTGAGAAAGGTGTACCTCTGAAGTCAATTAATATTGTGGATCCGAATGCACCACAGGAACAGCAGAGATCGCAGGGAGATACTGCCGATGAATTGACTGCTTCTGAGGATGAATTTTTGAAAGCGCCAGTCCATGACACCGGAAGCATATGGTACAAAATCTTTTCATTCCTGCTGCCTGTCATTGGTTTGATTGCAGCTTTTGTGTTCAAACATTTTCATTATTATCGCAACTATACTGCGTGCAAAAAGGGTGCAATTGCCGGCTTGATTGTGATTGCGGCGATCATTATTCTGTTTATTGTACTGCTGATCTTAGTGGTGGTTTAGGTTGAATCGCACGGTTGGAAACAGGAATGAGAATCATCCCAAACCTGTAAAAAGGATTGAATTATTTGAAGGATTTCCAAAGAGCAGATTTGTCTTGACAATTGTGTTAATTCTGATTGGTGTTTGTGCATTGGGGTATTCGGTGATGTCGTTTCTGACAGTGGATACTGGATGGGCGACGATAGAAGCGGGTTCCTCGGAGGCAAACTGTTCGAATGAATTGATTTTCCAATATTATCTCGGGGCTGGAGATAAGTCCGCCACGGTGGAAAAGAAGGCAGTCAATATACTATATACAGAAGCAGCAGAAAAGGCGTATCAGCTTTTTCATACGAGTCAGGGATTTGCCGGAGTGAATAATTTGTACTATATTAATCAGCATCCCAATGAAGAAATCGAAGTGGATGAGGTGCTGTATGAGGCATTTTCCATGATAAAAAAACATGGAAATAGAGCGATCTATCTGGCACCAGTCTATGCTCAGTACGACAATCTGTTTGGGTGCAATGATGATGCAGAAACGATCAATTTTGATCCCTGTCAGAACGATGAAATTGTGGAATATTTTGCTGAGATTATTTCCTTTGCAGAGAACCAGGATGCGATTGATATTGAGTTATTAGGCGGGCATAAGATAAAACTTGTGGTGTCAGCGGCCTATTTGGATTATGCCGCTGAGATCGGTTTCGCGGAATTTGTAGACTTTTACTGGATGAAGAACGCATTTATTGTAGATTATATTGCAGATACAATGAAAGCGAACGGTTTTGTATTTGGTTCGATATCCAGCTATGACGGTTTTGTCAGGAACCTGGATGAGGCAAGTGGTTTGGAGTATGCTTTCAATATTTTTGACAGAGATGGGAAGTCAGTGTATCAGGCAGGAGTTATGCGATATAATCATGCGATGAGTATTGTCTATCTGCGCAGCTATCCGGCAAATAATAGTCTGGACTGGCAGCATTATTATGTGTTTCGAAATGGTGAGATTCGAACGGCTTATGTCGATGTGGCAGATGGATACTGCAAGAGTGCTGTCGATAGTCTCGTCTCTTATTCACAAAACAGTAGTTGTGCGGAGGTTCTGCTTCAGGTGATGCCAGTCTATATCAATGACTATTTTGATGCAGAAAAGCTGATGAAACTGGTACCGGGCGGGATATACTCTATATACTGTGAGAACAATAGAATTCTTTACAATGAGTCATCTTTGGTTTTGACAGATCTGTATGATGAGAATGGAATTCAGTATACTGCAGAGTATATTGTGGATTAAAGAAAGACATTATTTTCAGGGCTTTTGGGGAAGCGCTCATAAGAAGGGAATGACATGAAGAAGATTGTTAAGGGGATCTATGAATGGTCAAAATTAATTTTGTTTGCATTAGTGGCTGCATTTTTGCTGAAAAATAATGTTGTTGCAAGTGCGCTGGTGCCGACAGGCTCTATGGAGCAGACGGTAATGACAGGGAGCAGGATTGTTATTAACCGTCTTGCATATTTATATGACGCGCCGCAAAGAGGGGACATAGTATCCTTTTATTATCCTGATGACGGGGAAACACTGTACTTGAAGCGCATTATGGGACTTCCGGGTGAGGTCATTGAAGGCATTGACGGCAAGGTATACATTGACGGAAAAATGATACCAGATTATACGCAGAATATGTTTCATGATGATTTTGGTCCATACAGGATACCGGAGAATTGTTATTTTATGATGGGCGACAATCGAAGCAATTCATGGGATTCAAGATATTGGACGAATAAATTTGTAGAGATAGAGGATATTATAGGAAAAGCTGAGTTTGCGTATTATCCTGAAATAAAGAGATTGAAATAAAAGTTTTCATATAGAATCGGTTCAAAAGCCTAAACAGATATATTCTGTTTAGGCTTTTTGGGTGTATGTTGATAGAAGGAGGCAGACGGTCCTTGTAACGATGTGTCTGATGAAGGAAATTATCGCGCCAGCCAGCCGCCGTCGACTGCTAGGGTAAATCCATGGACATATGATGCTGCATCAGAGGCAAGGAAAATTGCCGCTCCAGTGGTATCTTCCGGCGTACCCCAGCGTCCTGCGGGGATACGGCTGAGAATTTCTTCGCTTCGCTGTTCATCACTCCTTAGGTTCTGGGTGTTGTTTGTCGCCATGTAGCCAGGTGCAATCGCATTGACGTTTATGCCATATTTTGCCCATTCGTTGGCAAGCGCGCGGGTGAGTCCCATAATGGCGCTTTTGCTCGCTGTGTAGGAGGGTACACGAATGCCGCCCTGGTAACTCAGCATGGAGGCGATATTGATGATTTTGCCGCCTTGATTGTCACGGATCCAATTTTTGGCAAATGCCTGCGAGAGGAAGAATACCATTTTTTCATTGAGATTGACAACTGCATCCCAATCCTCCATCGTGACATCTACGGAGTCACATCTCTTTATGATGCCAGCGTTGTTTACGAGGATATCGACGCGGCTATAGTCTTTGCCAGCCTCCTCCACAATATGGGGGATGACATTGATGTCGGAAAGATCGGCTATAATTTCTGTGAAATTGCCGTCGACTGCCTTGATTTTATCGGCAGTCTCCTGACAGCTGCGTCTTGCGACTCCGATTACATTTGCGCCAGCAGCAGCGTAAGCGGCGCAGATTCCCTGGCCTAATCCTGTGTTTGCTCCTGTGACAAGAGCGGTTTTTCCGGCAAGTGAAAACATACTCAAATTTTGTGGCATAATAAATCCTTCCTTTCATTTCTCTGTTGATAAATAATAGATAATGATTGACGTGAAACTGTTAAATTAGTATCATTATAGTGGACAGTTAATTATCTGAACTGATATTTATTGTACCGTAAGTACAGCAAAATAGCAAACATAATTGACGTAAAAAGTATCATAATAGTAGCGAAACTATAGTGAAAGCTTATTCTATGACGTGCTCTAAGGGACGGGTGCAAATATGGAACGGTTGAAAGCGACGCAGACGATTGTAGATGGAAGTCTGCGCGAGACAAAGGCACATGGTACAGAGGGGTTTCCGATCGGCGTATATCTGGATGACTTTGCTGACTTTGAAAATGGATATATCTGCTGGCACTGGCATGAGGAAGTGCAGCTGACGATGATTATCGAGGGTGCGTTTACCTGTCAGGTGGAGACAAATGAGATTCCTTTGCAGGAGGGGGATATCGCATTTATCAATTCCGGACGGATGCATCAGATCAGACCGTGCAGGCTGGCGCAGGGGAAGCTTTATTCCTTCATATGGCGCGGAGAGCTGATTGGTGGGAATCGAAACAGCGACATTTATCAGGAAGTATCGCACCAGTCATTGACGGAAATCTGCCCTGTATAAAGTGGACCAGTACAGATTTAGAATATGACACAATAGCGGCATCACTACGAAATATTGTCAGCTTATATGAGACAAAGGAACCAGCATATCAGTTGAAAATTCTGTCTCTCCTGTCTGGGCTGTGGCTTCAGATATTTGAACAGATGCCAGAGGAAAAGCCGGTTGTGAAAGCGGAGACAGAGCGTGACAAACAGCGGGTGAAGGCGGCAATTCAGTATATGCAGGAAAAGTATCAGGAACCATTAAGACTTGACGATATCGCAGAAGCAGCGTATATCAGCCGCAGTGAATTGTGCCGCAGTTTTCAGCGGACAATCAATATGACACCTATGGAGTTTTTGATGCAGTACAGGATACGCCAATCTACAGTATTATTGAAGAATAGGGATTTAAGGATACTGGACATTGCTGAAATGACGGGATTTTGCAGTCCGAGTCATTTTGGCAGTTATTTTCATAGGTACATGGGATGTACGCCCAGAGAGTATAGGCATAATGAAAGAAATGAAATGTAAAGGAAGTGTGTAAAGAAATTCTAAGCGGCCAAAGTACGCCCGCTAAGAATTTCTAA
>CAMWXA010000026.1 GCA_947178035.1 uncultured Lachnospiraceae bacterium
GTTTTTTACTATACGGAACAAGAACTTAAGTTCTTTAAAAAATGGCATGAAGACTTGAAAATAAGTGGGGACGATGACCTTGAGAACATACTAAATGTAGTAAGGGATTTGGATGAGGAGGCAGATCATGTAAAGTTTTTTATTCGTTTATTGATAAAAGTCCCTTTTTTGAATCCTGTATTTCCAAAGGCGGTTATGAAAGACTTTGACAAAATGGTTGAAAGGAAAATAAGTACAAGTAGAACGAAACAAAAAGAGTCTCTGCTCAACATAAATGACATTTTTATGAAAGCAATAACTGATAATGAGGACATGGAGAAGGTATCTGAAGTAATATATCAGAAATTCATGGAGGAAACGTAGGATGGGTTATACATTCAAGCAATTAAGCCTGAAAAACTTTAAATACATTACAGACGAAAGACCGTTGCAATTCCAGTTTGATAATCGGAATATTGTGATTCTGGATGGACAGAACGGATATGGAAAGACGACTTTGTTTGATGCAATTGAAATATTATTAACAGGAAAAATCAAACATTTTAATGAAAATTTGCAGAACAGGGGAGTAGAAAATTTAGGGACTCTGGCAAACGATGTTCATAAGGACATTGAAATATCAGCAGTTTTATTATCTGATACGGCAGATAAGGTGAATATAGAGAGAAAATTGTTGTGCAGCAAGAACTTTGAAAGTCAGATTTTTATAAATAAGGAGGAAGTGGGACAAGATGATTTGTATGCAAAATTAAAATTCAGCCTGAATATGTTTGACATTGGTACATATATTTCGCAGAGCGAGTCGCTGAATTTTTTGCAAAATAAATATAAAGAAAGAAAAGCCAGCGTCACATCCCTTTCGGAAAATTCTGAATTGGAAAATAAATTACAAAAATTAAAACAGCTTCAGGACATTCTGGAGCAGAGAGTTTCAGCCGAAACTGATGAGAAAGAAAAAGAGATAAAAGATATAGGAGAAAAAATAACTTCTATAGAAAACCAGATAAAACGCATTTCCATAAATTTGGATCTCCCAGGTGAGAATATCAGGCTGTTTGAAGAAAAAGAATATCCTTTTGATTTCATAAAAATAGATGATTCGATTACATATGAAGCAGTTGCCGCGCCGCTAAGACAGATAAAAGATTTTGTGGAACATTACGAGGAATACATGAAATACGTGCATAATGCCACACTGACAGAACTTAGAAAAATCTCGAAGAATACCTATATGGCATTGTTTTACAAAAAGGAAATCGCACGTCTAAATGCGAATGAGGAACTTCTCCAAGAATTAATCCGGTGCAGACAGCTGGTAAAAGATTATGCCGAATTAAAATGGTCAATTGATGAAGAGCTGTACGCTAAAGCCGGAATAGAAAAGAATACAGTTGAACAGTTAAAAGGGTTGTTGTCAAATCAGCAGACACAGCGAAGTCAGCTTAACGAAGCAGATAAAGTGCTGGATAAGATGACATCCGTCAGAAAGTCTTTTATCAATCAGTATAATGATGCCGTAGGTGCCGGAAAGTTTGAGGGCGGTAAATGTCCCTTATGCGGAACAAAGCGCAGCGATATTCAACAGGCTATTGCGGAGACAGAAAAATTTATACAGAATATCCATACTGACGGCGTAAAGAAAATTGATGAAATAGAAAAAGAAATAACAAACTTATTTGGCGCGGGAGTAATTCCCAAACTGAATCAGTATCTTGAATCGAATGCCGTGTTGCTTCAAATCCATGATTCCCTGTCAGTGTGCAGGAATCTTTCTGTTGATAAGCTGCAAACACTGTTGGATAAAGTAGGACTGGCAGGACTTATGACACAAAGGAAGGAAGAATTTGACAGCAGTGACTTCCTGTCACAATATGAGGTCATAGAAAGGGAAATCCAAAAAATGGAACAGCCCGTTCAAATTGATTTCACTAAGGAGCAGATTGATTTATATCAGTCGATTCATGCCACATACTATCATGATAAAAAGCCCAGACATTCGCTGGAGCAGCTTCAGAGCAAAGAGCAGTATGTCGCAAAACTGTTTAATGATAAACTTTTGATGCAGCTTTCGGCAGAGACAGAGAAAGCGAAGAAGCTAGAGGAAAATTATCGTAATTATCGTGCAAAAAAGAATAACATGATAGAAACGATAAAAGCGTTGATGTCAAAATATGATGCTGCTAATAAAGATTATCAGACACAGCTTGCCAATGCAATTAAAATTCCACTGCTTGTGTATAGCGGAAGGATTATACAAAATTACCCCTTGGGACTGGGAATAAAGGCGGTTGTCAGGACAAACCAGCTGGTATTTGAAGCAGACTCAAAGAGCGGAAACGATGTCTATAACATTCTGAGCACAGGGCAGTTAAACGGGCTTTCCATAGCATTTCTGCTGGCCATAAAAAATGTATACGGCAGGACAGACGGACTAGATGTCTTGCTAATAGACGATCCACTGCAAACAATAGATGATATCAGCGCCATATCGTTAGCCGACTTACTGACCCAGCAGAAAATCGGACAAATTGTCCTGTCGACACATGAGGATGGGAAGGCAGCCCTGCTCAAGTATAAGTTCATAAAGGCAGGACTCACTGTCAAGGAACAGGATATGCAGCAGCAATATATGTCGGTGGTGATGGATGATAGTCGTTTGTCTGTTGGAATAATGAAATGATGCAGCCAACTACAGCCGCAAAGTTGTATGTTTTCTTATGCGGTTGTACGCATCACATTGTACTGGCGGTCAGTCTTTTCGGCTGCCAGTGCATCATGTTATTTGGAGGAGAAGAATATGTACCAAAGACTGGAACAAAAAAGCGGAAATGAATGGAGTGACGTTTTGGTCAATTTTGTTTCATTCCCTTTGCAAACCAATCATTTTCTATCCGTTGAATATCTTTGTGTGCTCCAATAATAGCTCTCACACAGTGTCCCATTGTCAACCACCTCTTTTTTAAAACATTCGTTCAATTTTTCGACAAACGGAAAGCGCAGGGACGACAAGCCTCACTCCACGCCAAGTTTTAATATCTCTTATGAGGATCTTAATAATCTCTATTCTTTTTGTGGACAATGGTAGATAGTTCGCGCTTAGTTTCAATAGCCTTCAGAAGAGCCTGAAAATATTCGTCTTGGGTGCAATTGTAATCATCCCTGCAAGGGACATAACCGAAAACATCTCTGTATTGAACATTATAAGGTCTGCATTTCTTTCCGAATTCAATAGAATTCATTTTAATCTCCTTAAAGCAGCCATTTCCTTTTCATGAATCAGTGTCAACAATAGAGACGACCTCATCTCCTGTTTCTATATTTCTCATTGAAACCATTACCCTTTGGTGGGCTCACCAGTGACCAAATTGACTTCAATATAATCTATCCCGCGATCTTCTATATCGGTATCGACGCTCAAATAAAGCTTCATACTATCATTTCCTTTCCGTTTCTCTTCACGCAATTCTTCTCTTAACATATTCATAATCCCTCAAAGCAGGCCTTCCCTTATGGCGCTGCAGATCATCCCTAATGATTCTGTATAGCCTCCTATCAGCTTCCTGTCCTCCTCTGTTGCAGTCTTCAAAAATTCCTGTACCTCTTTTTGCAGATCCAGGCATTCCTGATTCGTTTTTCTTTTTTTATTGCCCGCCATTTCATATACCAGCCTTTCTGCTTCTGTCTGCGGATTGTTCCATCTTTCGTTACATCTCTTGCAATACATGGCAAACTCGTGCGCATCCATTTCGCTTACGTTTACACTTTTGCAATACTCGTGAAATTCGAGCAGCCCCATTTCGCTTACGTTTATATCATTCATCTCTCCCATTCCAACCTCCTGTTCTGCATCCCGCAACAAACCATAGCATTTCATAAAAAGCTTCATAAACCGGTATCATTCATATCCTAATTCCCGTTCTATATCCCGCTCTACTTGTTTGCTTATTTCCTCTAAAAAACTCAGCCGATGATCCAAAATCTCCATGGAAATCATTTTCCCGTCCTGATATATAGAAATCCGTGCCCCCGTCCGGCAAAGCTCCCCCAGCATATCCCGAAAAATCTTTTTTCTGTCAATTCCATCCATGTCCTCTAAAACATCATAATACTCCAAGTCAAATCCCATCACAAAATCATTTTCTTCGATTCGCTGCTTTATCGCTCCGACAGGCAGCGAATGATCGAACTTTCTGATAATCTTTATATAATTTACTATGGAACTGTCTTTTTCAATTTTTATCTGAATAAGATCCATTTCGATGTTCCTCCTCCCGCCTTTTCTGTCACCATACCATTCCCTATGTCACATCAGGATTGTGCAAAAGCAAGCTTGAAATCTTCATACCGTCTGATAAAGTCCATTTTTACCAGCGTATTTTTGATTTTAAAATGTAGCTTGGTCATAATTCATCCACCCTTCCTTTCAGCCAGCCATGCCGCTCCCGGATAAAGTTCTCCTGTCCGGGCAAAATACTCCACACATTTTGCGGCGAGTTTGGGATCCTGCATGGTATAACGCAGCTGCATAAAGCTTCCATAGATTGTACTCGTATCGGATTCCTCGTCAGAATCCAGATAATCCGGATGAAAGCTGGAATAAAATTCTTCGTCTTTCATACCGATATTGGCAACATATTGGAAAGCAATCCAACTGGGGTTTACTTCAATTTCAAAATAATTCTCATCCCTGTCCGGACAGGACAGAACGGCTCCCAGCCTTTTCCTTTTATGTATTTTCCTGAGCAGCTGCTTTAAATTCTTCTCTGTAAGCCTTTGGTGGCAGATTGGCGGTTTTCTGTATTCACTCACATCCAGATAAAATTCCTGCAGTCCGGACGGAAATTTTTTCACAGGATTTCCCGCCGGAATAATGGTTTCATGATTACCCGACATAAAACGTCCTCCTTTTGCTGTTTGTCACTTCTGTCCTCCATATCCTATGATAAACTATTCGTCCTCCCAGTTGTCAGGGATATTGTCAATTATGCCGTAACTTCGCAGAAAAAATTTATTCTCTTTATATTCAAAAACAACGTCAAACTCTGAATTCTCTGTAGTGCACCAGTAATCGAAGCTGATCCAGTTTTTTTCTTCCATATAAATATAAGCTAAAATAAAATCAGATTTCTCTTCCTGTGGCGTGGGGTTATCTTCCATACTTTGAGAATAATCAATCCTAAGTGGAGCTGGGGGACTTGGAAATCTTACATAACCATGCCCACTGTTTTTAATCCTTTTTTTCCGGTTAAACCGCTGTACAGCATTGTCCAATTCGCAGATTTGCGTCGCCAAAAACGCTATAAATGGCTTCACTTCATCAAAGGGAGCATAACATCTCTCTAAGACCACTACAACATCATAATCATTCTCATTAGAAATATAGACGCACGCATCCCCTGTGACCTGTAATAAATCCGGATCTGTTATAAATTTGGATATATCTCCATAGCGGTTGAAACCTGTGTAACGCTCATACATGTAATCCCCATCCTTTCCATCTCTTCAATATTCAAATGAACTTAGGCACGCAAAAAACTCAGGGAATGAAGTCAGGGAATACTTTACCTGTTCCCACAATTTATCGTCATTATAAGAAAAATTAATAGAATATCCAACACATACACTTATTTCAAAAACATAGCTTGCGTTATAACAGATGAAATGTGCCTATTGCTTTTTATCAGAGCCAATGATCTAAAAACAGTTCCTTTACAACGTAATCAATTTTATTTCATGCCACTTTTTTGGAAGGATTTCTGCTTTTGGCAGGATACATACATAATACTGATCGTTATCAAGCTGAAACCATACTAGCTGAAAACCTTTTCGATTTAATTTTCGCTGCATTTTCTTTACATATTTTGTGTCATACAGTTCCATTTCTGCATCCATATTTTCAAAGCTGTCATTGCTTTCAATATCCTCTATTGCTTCTCCATTGTAATCTATCTCAAGCCGTTCATTCACAAAATCTGCCAAATATTCCTCCGGCTCGTCTTTAAAATCCAGCTGCAGTATGTAGCCATCTGTTACCAATAAATTTACCAGCAGAAAACCCAAAATCCCTTCCTTTTCTTTTGCCTGAAAGTTTTGGTATTCCTTTTCATCTCTGAAAAGTTCATCCAAAAACCTTTCTTTATACTTTTCATAAAATGCCTTATTGTCTAAAGCATGATAATCCAGTTCCAGTTCTTTGATATACTCCTTTTCTTTTGTCAACTGTTCCTGCCCTTGTTTCCTCATATTCATCATTTCCAGCCAGGCGGAATATGTATCCGATGAGAATTTTCTTGTATCCCTATAATGTACCAGATCATATGGATAATTCTTGTTCTTCTTTAATCTGGAATCATCCAAACCTAATATCTTGGCAACGGCGCCGGTTTCGTAACGCCATTCATCATTGATGCTCTTCTTTTTATTCACTTTCTTCATATATATTTCCAATAAATCAGCGGCTTCTGCTTTATCTGTCTGTGCTGTTACTATCATATTCCCAATATCCCGATAGTTTGTATCGAAATATATTCCCGTCTGATGCGTCCATCCTATATCACAGGCGGACAATAAGAAATCTATCAGGGCATCCTCCTTACACATATAATTATATGTATAATGTGCTATTTTTCGCATAGTATCCTCATCTGCTTCCAATAAAATACCAAACGCAATAATCTGGAGTACTGCCCCATAGTTTGCACCTATATAACCCGGAGAATCTTCACTTAGAGGAAAAGCAATATTCAAATCGGCTACAGCCGCATTAAAATGAGGAATCAAACGATCAATATCTTCTCCTGCAAAATACATAACATCCATCAATGCCTCCCTATTTTGGCAACAAAGAACATGGAAATTTTTAATCGCCAAAACATTATCAATCGGATACCTTTGTATCCCATTTCCCTCATCTTCTTTCAGTTCTTCTATCGTTTTTTCGAATTTTTCTATGCCTGTTAAAACATTTGAAATTGCATCTTTCAGTTCCTGTTCTGTCCAGCCTTTTCCACGCACTTTATATCCCTCACATTTCTTTCTGCGCAAACCCATAACAAAATCCACGCTTTTCTTGCAAACGTCCCACTATAACAACCCTGCCGCCTTATTTCATCTTACCTTTTCAGCCGGTTGATTTCCATAGATGTCATGTCCCCGGCTTGATATATGGAAATCCGCGCGCCCGCCCGACAAAGTTCTTCAAGCGAAATCCTCTTTATGCTTCTCCAATATGTCCACATAAAAATCCCAAATCACCTGCTCATGAGTTTCAATCCAGTCATCCGGCAAAAGGTCAATTTTATCCTCCGGATATTGATACTGCTCACAATCTGCCGCCGCCAAACCATAGGGCTGTGCAATTTCGTCATATCCGTTTTCCCGCAAAAATGCTGTCACTCTGGTAATTGTTGCGTAGTCAGAACCTCCATACTCATTGCTGTAATAAGTCTCTGCCCCCTCGTGCAAGGTCTGATACTGCCAGCTAAAAACCTGCATAAATGCCTCCGCCCAAGGCGGCATGGAATCCTCATATTTTTCCACCACATAGTCAAAAAAGCTGCCCAGAACATCGCGGTCCTCATCCACCGTTCCACACCCGCTATAAGCGTTTCCTGTTTCTCCCCGATTCTGTATCCGCCTTAAGCCGCTATATAATTCTCTGATATCCATTTATCGTTTCCTCCCATTCCGCCTTTTTACTACCCATACCAAATCGACCATGCCATCCCGCAATATGATAGAAAAACCAAATGTACATACAAAACGCCCTCATTTTATCAACCCCATATACCTTTTTGTCTGCTCTGTCGTATCTATATGCGGTATCTGTTTCAGAAAAGACTCATAGTGCCCATTGCTGTAATACGCCCTCACTGCCGCTCTGAGCATCTCCAGCGAGATCACTTCGCGTGCCGGAACTTCGGACTTGTCAAGCATTGTGTGGACTGTAATCTTATCCACCGCCTGTTTTCTTTCCTTATTGATAATAGAATATGTGCGAAAGTCTCCATCCGGCAAATTGACTCGCGTTTCCGCAACAAACTTATCATTCATACCAAAAAACTGCAGAAATCCATCCTTGGAGCGAAGAATCATATACTCTTCCTCTCCATTTACAACTGCCAATAAGAGTGTCTCAATATCTTCATACAATACATTTTTTTCATGATACTCGGATTCAACCAGTTCCACATCCACTGCACGCTCCGCCGAAAATGGTGTCTGGTCAGCTGTCCAGACTGCCATCTGATAAAATGTACCAATATCAAATGCGCATCCATACCGGATTCGACTGTACGCCTGGCAAATGGGATCTAATCTGTCATTACCCCTTTGAAGCACGGGCCTCTCTTTGTTCAACGCCCATACAAATCCTTTTTCCGACAAATACACGCGCAGCAGCGTCTCCCCGATGTAAACACCAAAGCACGCTGCCCATTCTGCCAGAATCTCATCACCTTCTTCTTCGCTGCACTGATTGACCCTCTCGTAAAATGTCTCCATAATTTCATCGAGAACCTCAATACTCTGTGCGGTGTAATCCAGCGCCACATGATGCGCCTTTGCATAATCTGAAATCTGCTGTTCCATTCTTTCAATTTTTATCCGAATAAGATCCATTTCGATGTTCCTCCTCCCGCCTTTTCTATCACAATACCATTCCCTATGCCACATCAGAATCGTGTGAAAGCGAGTTTGAAATCTTCATACATTCCAAATGCTGTTTGCAAAATATCTTCCAAATCTTCATATGTCCCAAAGACCGGTTTTTTTATCCGGTAATTTACGTCAATAAGCCGTCTTGAATAGACACCCCAGGGTGTGTTAAGCAGCAATTCGCCATTTTCCCTGACTACCCAGACCAAATCGGCCATGCCGTCCCGCAATATGATATGAAAGCCAAATGTAAAAGTATCGAATTGTTCCTCTTTTATTTTATAAAATTTTTCTCTGGCATGGAACAGTGGGGAATACCCTAAATCCCTGATCATATCCATGACTTCATCTCTCTCAACGTAAATCAAACGTTCGCTTGACGATGTTCTCTCACTGCTGAAGTGGGCGGACAATTCTTCATACCGTCTGATAAAGTCCATTTTTACCAGCGCATTTTTGATTTTAAAATGCAGCTCTTCCATAATTCATCCCCCTTCCTCTCTTCAATTTCCCTTTTCTTCCTGTTCCAGCTTTTCCCACACTATCATTTTCTGCTTTTCCAATACACTCGTTCTTCATGGTTTCAGGAGACTCAGAAAACACTTCTTCCAATCCATTACAGCTGTCCTGAAACACTGCATTCCCGCTGCTTTTCCCTGCATCGACAATGAAAAAAGCAGCTCCTGTTAAACATACTCCCATGACAATTAATGCGGCATACTTCTTCATCAGCGCCTCCTCTGATATCTCTGTTCCGTTCCTAAACCGTTTTAATAAGAATTCCATATCCTGAATTCCCACTCATATGCCAACGGATTCTCATAAAAAAGCCTTAAATCTTTTTCATCGGGAATATATTCCTGATACAAAAAACAAGCCTCCCAAACTTTCTTTTCAAAATTTATTTCATCAAGCGTTGCAATCAGGTCATGCAGCTTATGCGCATTCACCAGATTCGCTTTTTCATATGCGTTTCTTTCGTGCGGGTTCCTCCATCCTGTATCAAGTGTCGGATTCGGAAAGAACTTGTCCTCCGGAAAACAGCAGCAATCCACCACATGCGCATAAACGGCACGCAGCGCTGATTGCGAAATGGGGATAAACAGATCGGAATCTGTATAATCTGTTCCTTCATGACTGCTGCATATTTCAATCATCCTGATCCTCACATCACATTCCGGACTTCCGCACCACCAGCATATATCAAAGAAACCGATATCATCCTCCGCGGCGTAATCGTCACCGTCGCCGCGGGAGATGACCCGTCCGGTTCTCTTTTCCCTGATTCTTGCCTGAATATACAGATCATGTCCCAAATCTGTTCCTCCTCCCGGTAAAATATCTCCCAATTTGCTTTTATACTGCAGATTCCAACGGCATGCAGTACGCATCATCGCCTTTCATCCGGGTTATTCCTGCTCAGGTATCAATATTGACCTTAGGAACTGTAGAAAATAAACGCTTAAAAACGTCCCGCTTTAGCAGCACTGCCAGTCATAATGCACCTAGGTGAAATCACAACGGAATACCAGATTCTTTACTTCTCTTCATTCCAAATCATTCTTTGCTTTGCCAAATCCATCATAATTCCCGCCTCTTTACCACAGTTCGGGCAGAAAAAGGTACCATAATAAAAGGACATTTTTTTAGCACAGTCTTTATTGCCCAAAAGATACAGGAGATTGCTCATCCATACATAATCGTCATCATAAGATTTCAAATCCCACTGACCAATAACGGAAGGCGCAGGCTGAATCTCCTTTCCCAGGGAACATGCAGGGTGCTCTCCTACATACCAGTCAAAGTAATAATTAATGCCAAAATCTTCTTCCGGGTCCGTGCAGTGAGGACAAGCAATATAACAGCTGTTAAAGTTTCCCATAAAAAGCACATAGGACGCTTCTCGATCCCCTAAAATTGCAAATAAACATTGGCAGAAATTCTGCGATTCTATAAGGGTGAGTTGTTGAAGTCTTACGAGATGTTCAGAAATAAATGTTTTGGCTTCCTCTCGAATGACTTCTATGCTGCGCAGATGATTTTCAATGATTTCTTTTGGCAGATTTTCATTCAAATGCCTGCTAAAATGATTATATGGAAAATCGGTAGAAAGGCAGACGCCAATTAAATTCAAAAACAAAACTGCAACTGATAATCTTGTTTTTGCTGCCACATTTTATAGATATCCACAAAATAGGGCATCGCAAAGTACAATTCATAGTTAAATTCTCCCATAGCAACAAAGTTGTCGAGCACATCCTCGTATGCTGCCCGGTATGGGCTTGTCGGTTTGTGATGTATAAATAATTCTTTTTCGTCATCCGGTACATTTATGGGATCATTGAACAAGACAGGATGATATAATGTTTCAACAACATCCTGTATCGTTCGATATCCTAATAAAGCATCCCATTCCTTAAACGGTACTTTTTGTAACGTCATTGCCCTGTCTCCTCCTTGTTTCTTTGCAATTACATGCGCAATATTTTTATCACAAAATTGGTTTAAATTTTTATCTTTTATCAGCTCCGCCGCTTTTTTGCCTGTGTAATCAGCCTTTCTGCCGAATCTGCATTATCCCTGTCCATCTTTCTCCTGATTCCCATTCTATGTCTCTTTCCGGTTGTCTGCTTATGCCCTCTAAAAACCAAATTATCCAATATCTTTCACATCGTATATTATTTTCTTCGGATTTGCTTCTGCAAATATCGCAATTGCATCTTCTATATAATCATATATATCATCATCTGTATATGCAAAGAGCATTGGATTCACATCATCCTCCGATATTTTTCCTGTATTATATTGATACGCATACATACCGCATTCTTTGATATAATTCAATGCCCCTTCTATTGTTTTCATTTGCTTTTCTTCAAATAAATTTGAATTTTTAAGAGTCCTGCTTATAAAATCACAGAACCATTCAAAATGATTATCCCAGTTCAAATTGCCATGATCTATCGCTTCATGTCTAAGTTTCTCAGCCTGTCTAAGTAATTCTCCTTGCAACGAATCCGCCTGACCGCTTTTTGAAACCAATTCTTTCCATATCCTCCTGCATGTGTCACTGTGCGATGGTCTATAGTTTCTGATCCCAAGTCTCTTAACAACTGTATACATTGATTCAAAATCAATCAAGTCATCTTGTTTCTCATCTTCTTTTCTCTCAGGAAAGTATAACATTGGACACCTCCATAATCCTAAGTCCGGCAGACGGCTGCTTCACAACCGGAACAAAATACACGCTTTCAGGAACTGTAGAAAATAAACGCTTAAAAACATCCCGCTTTAGCAGCACTGCCAATCATAATGCACCTTAGTGAAATCTCCTGCCAGCAGATCCCGGCGGGATATGATAAATGTACAGTTACCACTGTCGCCAAACATCAATCCGCTTGTATCATCCACGTCCAGTTGAAGAAGCAGTATGTATTCCGAACTATCCTTATAATATGCAGGAGTTCTTTGGACAAAATACGGATAACCTCCTATGCGGCTTCCATCGGCGCAGCAGAGCTTATAAAGAGCCTTTTCTTCCTTTTTTGGTATATTCTGAAATGTATCCTGAAATTCCGGACATTCTGTTCCTATAAATACCTCTTCCTGCTTAAAAGTTATCTTGCAGTTGTCGCTAAAAGGCAAATCTTCCTCATAATCATCACTGTATGGATTTTCATTGACAAGCGCTGTTTCATCCGTCTTATATTCGGGGATGTACTTTACAGCACATCCTCCATACAGTCCATAGCAGCCGTCATTTTCTACATAAAACTGAAGCAGTCCTTCGTGTGGAAATTCCGGCAGAGACGGCATCTCGGCAAGGTTGATCTGTGCAAGGAACATCATCGGTCCGCCGTCTGTCCCCTTAGGATATTGTCCGATATCTTCCAGATAAGGACATCCGCCCAGCTTGCTTCCCCAGGGTTTCGTATCCTCTATGGTGAAAATAACCTGATTCGACAGCCTGATGGATGATTTGAGATAATCCTCATAAGGTTCCAGTGTTTTAGGTACTCTCTTATTCATTTTACATACCCTCCTGCTAAATAACAATTCGCACTCATTTCTCAATCATATTCCGCACAAATATATTTGAAATCCTCCGTCTTGCGCAACGTTGACAAAGCATGTTCCTCAATATGCTTCGACATGATTTCCACTGCATACTGGAAATTTTCTGATGGACAGCCCAACAGTAATGTCATAGGTGAGTATTTGATACTGTGCATCATAGTCAAAAGAAATCGTGTTGCCTCCATCGATGTCCTCATTAAAATCAGCAGCGCTGTACACGCCTTCTTTGCAGATGCCTAAAATGAAAACCGCTCCGGAAGTACCCGGCACTTTACTCTCACCTTTTTCAACATATGAAAAACTCGTCCTGCCTCCTCTTTCGTCAACGCCGTAAAGGGCTTTATCTCCCATTCGCCGGAACAATTCTCCGCATTCCGGACTGCCTGTTCTGCCGTTTCTGCAGACAGTTCAAACATCTCGGTCAGTACCTTTGTGAGGGCTGGACTATCTTTCTCTTTTATCCATATACGGAACAGGCTTGTAATTTCCGCATACACCAACTGTTCATTATCAAAAAAGCATCGGAGCTGAAATTCATCCGTCAATAAATCCACCGTTCCGTTCCCGTTTTTATGCACTTTCTCCGGCCAGTAACGGATAAAATCGTCATATGGTCTGTTGCTTGTTTTCCTCGATTGCCGCAAGAGATTGGAATTTTTCCCCGTTGACCACGATGAAATTGCTGCCGACATTGAGATATTTTGTCATTTTCCTACGCTCCAATTCGTGAATCACATTTGCACCATATCGGCATCACTTTTTTGGCGCAGGCAAGCGCAAGACGCGCACGCTTTTTCAATGGTTCGGTCAGCGTGCGAAGAGTGGCAGAGTCCTGCTCACGCATTTCCAAAGCACCCATCGCCTGCCAGAGTTTACGGCGCGCAGTGATATCAAGCCTCCCACTTTCTGCAAGCATCTCCTGTGCCTGCGCCAGTGCTTCGTTTCCATTTCCATTCATCGAAAGGATTTGTCCTCCTTAATAACACAAATTCTTGTTCGCAAAATCTATCGCCTGCTTAAAATCTTCTTTACCTGTCAGATTTTCTTCCAGAAAAGAGATAAAATCTGGTATCTTATCTCCAATTACTAATTCCAAATCCTGCGGGATATAGTCGTTTTCGGCTTTACAGCCCAGCCAGCAGACATATGCTAAAATCTCGATTGGCAGTGCCATAAGCAGCGCCGCCTCATCCGGAACATCAATATATTGGCTCATAAGATAAATTCCGTCTTCATCCTCTTCTTCCCCTCCTCCTTGATAAATTTCCCCATACACATCCGCCCAGCTTAAATCCGTCTCTCCCTCCACATAGTTCTGGCACATTGTAATCGTGCTGCATAATTTATCTAAAAATTGGCTTGAAATTTCATCTTTTATCAGTTCCGCCGCTTTTTTTGCCTGTGTAATCAGCCTTTCTGCCAGATCTGCATTATTCCTGTTCATCCATCTTTCTCCTGATTTTTTCTCCAGACAATTTCAATAATATATACTGCGCACCGGTTAAATTTGCAGTATAACTGCCTGTACCCTTGTTAATCTTTTTTATAGCCACCTGCTTCCTATGCTGTTCCATCATTTCTAATCCAGCCAGCAGCAAAGCTGTTTCAGCCGCGCCAGGTCGTCTATGCCTTCTAAAGAAACAAAGTCGGTTTCTACCACTTCCAATACACGCAGCAGGGGCATCGCTCTCAAGAAAGTCAAATCCTGATATTTTGCCCCATAAAGCCGCAGCACCTCCAGCCCGGAAAACAGACGAATATCCTGCTGAATGGCCCACCCTGTCCGCCGAAACCATTCGTCGTAAGCATCTTCATCGCTGATGTTCTCTCTATATCTTTCGTACAGGATGGTCTTCTCAAAATCCTTCTGCTCCTTCTCAATATCAATATCTTCCCACTCATCTTCTTCCGTCTCTTTATATTCTTCTTCATATTGATGCCAAAATTTAAAGTCCGAAAGCTGAAAAGTACGCTCTCCTGTTTCCGGGTCTATGGAATCAAATGGATTTTCCTTCGCATAGTCTATGTAAAGCCGGATGAATCTGCCGGTCAAAGGCCCGTATACGCCCGGCTCCCACTCATCACCGCAGCATGTGTCGCCGAAGTAGGGTTCCGGCGGCGCTGCCGTGCTCATTTCAAGCGAGTATTCGTAAGCAAAGTCACAATCGCCGATGCGCAGATACTTGATTCTCTCCATATCGCTTTCGTAAATGTCCTCTTTCTGCAGAAGCTTTTTTACCGCGTCCCCAATCCATTTCTGTGTAAATTCAATTTTCTTTTCCTCTTTCATTTCTCTCCTTTCAGAATCTATTCTAAAATAGTTCTTTAATACTCCAGCATCCGCGCGGCATACTGCTCCGGAATGATCGTGTATTGTCCGTATTCCTTCCGCAGCGCTTCATACTCCGCCGGCGCGGCCAAAAGGGCCGTCTGCAGATCGTTCTGAACATGCATGACAATTTCCTGAAATAATGAAGCTTTGCGTACCTGTGTCATCGCCTTCTCCAAATCAGTTCCCCTGTTTGATGCAAGCGGTGTGTCCGTAAGCCCGATACAGACATCCTCCATCATGTCAATCATACACAGCGGCCCATAAAAATCAAGCTCTCCGCACTGCTCAAAATCTTCGTGATCCACACGTCCGCCCTCTATGGAAACCAGCTGCATCAACAGCCCGCAACTCCACTCAACCGCAAACCATTCATAAGCTTCCGGGCACGAATCCGCAAAATATTCTGCAAAATGCTCTGAACAAAAGCCTTCGGGACCTACATTGTGTTCTAAAAACCATGCATAATAATCATTTGCAAAGTCCTGAAAATCTGCCGCCGCGACACGTCCGCCCAGATAATCCCAGAGAAGCCCCTGCGCATACCGCAGGCATACACAAAGCTGTGCTTTATCCGCGCCCAGTCCCTGCTGCACCGTATTGCAATAGCGCTCCAGAACCAGCAGGTTCCCCAGCAGGCGCGGGCGGCTGTCACTGCTTTCAAACGCCCTCTCAACAATATTCCTAAAATCTATCAGGTATTCATTTGCATATGGTTCCTCCAATGCCGCAAAGTTCGTTTTTAACGTGTACTCTTCCATAAGACCTTTTCCCTTTCTTCCTCCTCTTGTGCTAATGACAGGCTGCACAATCCACAAATAAATTGAAATAATGAACTGTCTTCATGCACTTCGTAATAGTCACCGAAAGAATATTCGATGTCTATATGTCGGTCAATGACAGGAGCATCATCGCATTCAAACACATCTATACGGTACACAATTTCGGATACATCTTCGCTTAAATCATCCTCCGATAAGCCATTTTCCAAAGATATTTTTTTGCTTATCTGTTTGATATCATCCAAAGAAATCATGATATCTATCCTCCAAATTTAAATTTGCTCATTTATAGTATCTATAACAATTTATAAACTGACTTTAAAGAATCAGATTGATGAAATCCCCTGCATCTTCCCTATCCATTCCCGAACCTCTTCCTTTGACAATTCGCGTTTGATTTCCACCAAAGGCTTAAGATAAGGATGGCAGCTTACGGCGAAGAATAGATCCCAGCTTCGTGGAAATTTTTCAGGACAAATCAATATCACAGGCATTTGCTCCACACAGGGAATCGTATCTGGTCCCATCTCTCCCCAAAGCATCTGACCATCACAGGAATAATAGGCAGCATGTGCATAAACCGAACTATTCTGCCGTGCTGTCTCTTCCCCCGATGCATAGGCAAATATTTTCAGGCTTTCCGGTGCTTTCACATCTGCGGATAAGCCAAAACGCTGGTCCCATTCTTTCTGATAAAGCGCCCTTTCCAGCAAGGTCATCAAGTGGAAATTTGTCCCCACATCCTGAACCTTTATTAACGCTCCCTGCTCCTTTTTTGGTGCCAAAACAAGCACTTCCATAGGTCCGCAGACAGGATAAATCCGAAGCAAATATGTTCCATTTTTCACAAAAGGCTCAATGCGCTCCAGGTTATCATATAAATCCTTTTTACGCAGATACTCCCTGCTCTCCGGTGATCTTGCCAGTAAATCCATAATTGCCATCATCAGTGGCGCGTTTCCCCGGAAAGCCCGAACCTTATCCGGCGCCGTCAAAAACAGCTTGTCCAACATCTCATCCTCAGGATAACTTTCCCCTGTTTTATCCAGCTCATCCAGCAACCCGCAGAGATGGGAAACCACCTTAATAAAGAAGTTCACAAGGCCCTCTCCTGCACCTCCAGGCCCACATTCTCCCATCAGCACACCACAGAAAAACGCGCAGCAGCAGCCCTTGTACAAATCCATAGAATCCAGCTTTCCAGCCAACTCCTCCAGTATTTGTTTCTGGTCTTTTGGATTTTTTCTCCGGTATTGATCCAAGTCAATAAACCTGTCCGAATGTCCTAATAAATTGGCGATTTTCGTTTCCTCTAATGTCGAGGGCTGCTGAAACTCCGCAACAAACAGACGAATTAATTCCTCCATAACCGTATTCTCTCCTTTTCATATTACTTTTTATCTATAAATGAGCAAATTTAATGAGGTTGGCATGCACAATAATCTTTTATTATGGTGAGACCCATTTTCCTGTTCCTTTTTCTCTTGCTTTTCCTGTCAGAATCCATGTTGAAATAGTATTTTAATACTTGCTCCGGAATGATCGTATATTGCCCGTATTCCTTCCGCAGCGCCTCATACTCCGCCGGCGCGGCCAAAAGAGCCGTCTGCAGATCGTTCTGAACATACATGACAATTTCCCTTTCTTCCTTTTCCGGATTCTCCCGCACTGCTATATCGCATTGGGAATCTATGCTATGCCAATGTTCCTTTAGTATGGGACATCTTAAATGCTCTGTAGAAGTCGGCTGATTTTATCTGCTGAAGACCTGAAGCCTGTCCGTCCCCAAGTTCTATGATAATGAGTTTTCCATCTTCGCGCCTTGCAATATCCATTGTAACAAAGTTACTTTTCAGCTTCTTAACAGATGCTTCTATCCATTGATGTTCTTCATCAGAAAAGCTGACCTTCTTATCAGCCTGCCAATAGTCATCTATAATCATTATCCTTCCAGCAAAGGCAAACACCCTGTATTCTTCCGATATTGGCATCCCGCTCTTCTCATGAAAACCTATGGACTTTAATTTTTCAAACTGCCGCAAAACCACGCCGCCGACAAGATCCGAATCCTGCCGTTCAACAAAGTTCCTTATCACTCTCTCTGCATCGGCTTTATTGGCTATGTTATTCATGAAACATGCGTCATACCACTCATGCTTTCGACTTTTTACATAATCCTTGACGATATAGGAACCCTCCAGACCTTGTGTCAGTAATAATGCAGAATCCACGGTACCCTGATCTTCCCAGACAGACTGCACTGTATCATCCTTAAAATCGTCATACCACCCTGGAAGCATATGATATCTTTCATATTCTTCGGGTGTATTGATGAGTATAATGCCTTTTTCTTCCAGCATGTCATAAAACATCCTATACAGATCAGGCTTCATCATCCATCCACGGTAAATTGTCAATCCGGAAACATCCTCTCCATATAACGACAGTTTCCCTTTTTCAAGATTCTCATAACTGAACAAAGCGCAAGCGTGCTCTAAGCCTGCTGCCTGAAACTCTTCCTCATAATCCCCATCAACTTTCTCCGGATACAATGGGTGATTACAAAAGATGAAATTAACATCCCCCAGGCTTCTGACAAGCAGGTTTCCTTTTGCCTCAACCCCATCCATCAATTCAAACATAAGTCCCAACGGCATGTCTTCGATACCCATACCACCGGGAATCCCTCTGAACATCTCAATTCCCATCACCTTAAAACGATTGCTCTGAAGATCATAGAGAATGTCGCCAACACGTATCGTAGAATGCCCATAGTTTATTATTGTATAAACCGTACCCCTGCCAGTTATCCTAAATCGCTCCTGTATTCTGAAAACATCTCCCATTACAATCCACTTCCTCAATCCACTGTTCTTCTTCCATTACTAATTTACGGTACACAATTTCAGATACATCTTCGCTTAGCTCCTCCTCCGATGCGCCGTTTTCCATGAATACATCATTCTGAAAATGGACTAGCGGTATTTCGACAATCTGTAAAAATTTATAACAGACTGATTCGTTACATATATGCTGCATCTAATTCATCTTTTAAAATCCGGACTGCTCCGTTATTGTATATAATGAGGGTATCAGGGTGGTGTGCGCAATACTCTTTTATAGTGAGCCCTGTTTTTGAACTTTGTATATTGGATGTACCGCAGTAAGGGCAAATTCCAGCCCTGTAAAATTTGTAATCATCATCCGCCGCACCAGCCATATCCGATAAACTTCGCCAGCCAATCCCAATAAGCTGCTCTTTTTCCGCAGTCAGGGCAGGCGCACGTTCCGTATGCAAAAGGCAGGAACCGGACGGTTTCTTCATCCCCTATCCGGCGAAGCAGGTCTTGAAACCACACAGGTTCGACTTCTATGGACTTACCATCCCATGAAGCAATCGAAGCCGGTTCCATGCATAAATAATCCTTGTCTGTACGAAAAGAGATGACATCCTCTTCCCAGCCACAGGAACAGGCACCGCTGCAGTCTTCCCAATCACGTTCGAGCAAAAGCATCATCCCATATGCATGCATCCGGTTTCCAAGGACTGCAAGCGCAGAGAGCGCAAAACTCTGCCTCTGCCATAAATTGTTTCCCAGGATTGCCGCAATGTCCGGATTCATGACTAATTTTTCTGTTTCATGGCGCAGTCCCGTCAATCCTTCCTGAAATTCACGATAGGCTTCCGTGTCGGGCTCGAGAGGCCATACAGCTTCAGCAGCGATGGCAGGGCCAATCTCGGCAATCAGAAATGCCCTGTCTTCCAGCGAAATCCTTGTACACAGAATGGCCAGATGGGGCAGGACATAGGCTGTCGCATCATAAAAACTGCCCTGATGGCTCAGATCCCAGCTCAGACATTCCATATTTTCACGAAACTCCCCTTTTCCTTCCATTAAATCACGGAGAATTTCATCTGTATCACTTCCGGCGGCGTCAAGTTTTTTCCATATTGGAGAATCCAAAGAAATCATATATAAACCTCCATTCTGCAAGACTACTCATTCAATCTTTTAAACAGGCTCTTAGGGTCTGCGGCGCGTTTCTTAATACAGCGACAGGTCGCACATAAAGCGCCAGAAGCCCGTCCGTTTTTTGGCGGCCTCCGGATCCAGCGCCTTCAGCCGCTCCAGGAAAGGAGCGTACAGGGAACGGTGGGACTTAAAGATATAGTCCAGCTCACTGCAGTCTGGATGCTCTTTTTGGAAGGCGCGGACCTTTTCCGAAAAACCGGCATAGAAGGACCGCCAATAGGCCATGGACAGCAGAAACTGCTCCAGGCTCCCGTTCACAAAGGTACACGTATCGTCCTGAAGCTCCCGGACAACATTCCAGACGCTTCCCGTTTTCAACTCCGCAGCCAGCCAAGCGCACGATTCCGTCTTGTTCCAAATCCAGGCCTCGTCCGGCTTTCCGAAATTCTGAACGACGCTGCTCCTGTCCAGGCTTCTGACCTCTCCAAAGACCAGATACGGCTGTCTCCGAATTTCCAGAACACGGAGACAGCTCACCCAGAAGAAAATGCCGCTGGCAGCACTGCGCCGGTCCTCCGCTTCCTCATCCGGAGAACGCCACGTCTCAAATTTGTCCGGAAGCCCCACCTGGGTGAGAAAATTCCGGATTCCCTCCGGCAGTTCCAGATTCTGAAGCTGATAGGGATTGTACAGACCCAGGGACGGGGGCCTAAGAAACGCCTCCTCCGGCTCCAGACTGCCCTCCGACGCCTGAGCCTGTTCGTAAAAGCGGACCATGGAGGGATAATCCGTCCAGTCGGGTTTTTCCGCGTGTTTGTTCATCACAGCATCCTCCTGTTCTGTAACAGTTCTTTATCTTCTGAAAAGTCATAATCCTGTCTTCTCCGATAAAATCTGCAGCCATTTTTTTCTTTTCCCCAGTGATATCTTTTCTGTTATGATTTCACCGCTTTCCCTGTTTTCATAAGTAATAACAATCCCTATTGGAAAAAATCCCTGATTACATTTTCCAACTTCTTTTATGCATTTGTAAGGGATATGTATATATTCGCATGAAAATCCCTTTGAGAGAATTACCTGCTGATCCGTAAAGATTGCCACGCCGCCCTGCTTCCATGTCTCGATTCTTCCGACCAGCTTCTCAGTATAATTGATCGTGATGGTGCCATATAGTTTTTCATCTGGCGATAACACGCCCCTTTCCGCAAGATTCTGCCTCTGCTTTTCTAATTTCTGTTCCTTCATTTACAAAAACCTCCTTACTAAAACATATCACTAAAACATATGCC
>CAMWXA010000027.1 GCA_947178035.1 uncultured Lachnospiraceae bacterium
CGAATGCCTGGCGGATTATATCGGCAGAGGCGGCACTATGACCTACTCCATGTATGACGAGATTTCTTTCTATCTGGATGAAAGCAACAAGCAGAACCTTACCCGGCTGATGCAGGAGTAGCATCGAATTACTGTTCGTATGTCAATTGAAGCAAAATTGTGCAAAATCAGAAATGACAATAATCTATGGAGACAACTTCGAGCAGAAAAAGACAAGAATGCCGTGTCCGGATATGATATCCTCTCATTATGAGGCGGAAAAAAATAATCTGGTTTGGCAGTGTTGGGAGGAACGATGGACTGGTTTACAAGTTTCAGGAAAGCAATTGATTACATGGAGGAGCATCTGCTTGCGGATATCGGAGCGGCGGAAGTGGCTGGCGCAGTGCATATCTCTGCCTTTTATTTTCAGAGAAGCTTTAAGATTGTGACTGGCTACTCGATCGGGGAATATATGCGAAACCGCAGACTGTATCTGGCTGGTCTGGATGTAATAAAGGGCTCTGACAATTCAAGCCGACAGCAGATGGAAACGAAAATAATTGACCTTGCATATAAATACAGGTACGAAACGCCCGAAAGCTTTACCAAGGCATTTTCCCGTTTTCACGGCCTGTCTCCCATGCAGCTTCGCACGCAGCCACACCGGATTAAAGTCTTTCTGCCTCTAATTGTAGAAATTTCAATTAAAGGAGGTAATAAGATGGATTTTACAATTGAGAAAAGGGAATCAATGAAAATGATAGGATTTGACAGAATGTTTTCCTATGATACCTCATACCAGGAAATCCCCAAGTTCTGGCAGGAATTCTGTGAACGGTACTGCGGGTGTACGGGGGACTCTGTGCAGGGGGAGACGGAAATCCGGCAGACTATCGCGGAGTGCCTTGTTGGAGAGTACGGGATCTGTGTTGATGATACCTCGTATGGAAATCAATTCCAATATTTCATTGCGGGTGCATATCAGGGAGGCACAGTGCCGGAAGGGATGAAAATTTTTGAGATTCCCGCCTGTGAATGGGCAAAATTCAAGTGCAGAGGAGCCATGCCGGACAGCCTGCAGACTGTCAATACACGAATTTTCAGCGAATGGCTTCCGGGAAATCCAACGTTTGAGATGGCGGTTCCTATGAATATCGAATGGTATTCCAGCGGAGATATCAAAAGCGAAGATTACGAGAGCGCCATATGGATACCGGTGAAAAGGCTATAAATGCGAAACTGCACCGCTTCAATGGCATAGTTAATCGATATCAGCAGCAGGCGGAGGAAAAACTCCGCCTGCAATTCTGTATACCTCATTTTGCATTCGCCGGTTCAATGTTGATCGTCTTGCCTTTGATCTTGACATTTTTCATCGCAGCGAGCACGTCCGCCGCATTTTCCTTCGGAACCTCAACGAACGTATATTTGTCATACAGGTCGATTGCCCCCACAAGCTTTCCGGGGATATTCGCCTCGCCCGCTATGGCGCCTAGGATATCCTTTGCCTTGACCTTCTGTGCCTTTCCGATATTGATGAACAGACGCGCCATTCCTTCCTCTTCCGCGCCAGTGTTGTCAAACGTGTACTCCACATTGGACTCATTTCCCTCGTTGAGCTGTCCCATGTACATCTTTAAGAATGCCGCCGCGATATCCATGGCGGTATAGTCGGATTCATTAATCTGCTTTTCGATGGTGTTAATCATCGATGTCAGATCTTCTTCCTCGATCACATTCCCGATTCTGTCCATCACCTTCTCGATCTTAATCTGGTTCACATCGTTGAGAGACGGCACTGGCATCGCATAGATCTTCGTCTTGCAGTAGCGCATGATGTCCTTTAGCTTATACACTTCCTTGCCCTTTACAAAGGTAAACGAGCGCCCTGTGCGTCCTGCACGCCCTGTACGCCCGATGCGGTGTACATAGTACTCATCGTCCTGCGGAATGTCGTAGTTAAACACAGCCTCCACATCGTCCACATCGATACCGCGGGCGGCGACATCTGTCGCAATCAGGATATCGGTCTTGCCGCTCCGGAAACTCTTCATGACGCGGTCGCGCTGTGCCTGGCTCATATCCCCGTGCAGCCCCTCTGCAAAATAACCTCTTCCTTTTAACACCTCTGTCAGATCGTCAACCATCTTCTTCGTGTTGCAAAATACGAGCGAAAGCTTGGGCTCATAATAATCCAGCAGACGACAGAGCACCTCGACCTTATCTTTGCGCTTTACATCCAGATAATACTGCTCAATCTTCGGAACAGTCAATTCCTTCTTGACTACCCTGATCATCTTAGCATCCGGCTTCTGGTAATTCTTTGTGATATCCAGTATCGGCTGCGGCATGGTTGCCGAGAAGAGAATCGTCTGCCGTTCCTCGTTCGGTATATACTGCAAAACCGTTTCGATATCCTCGCGAAACCCCATGTTGAGCATCTCGTCCGCCTCGTCAAGCACAATCGTGTCAACATAGTCACACCGAATCGTCTTGCGGCGCAGGTGATCCATCACGCGCCCCGGCGTGCCGATGATAATCTGCGTTCCCTTGAGCGCCCTGATCTGCTTTGTGATGTCCTGTCCTCCATAGATGGGCAGCACTTTCACCCCATGCATGTACTTGGCAAGCTTGCGGATTTCCTCTGCCGCCTGCACTGCCAGCTCCCTGGTCGGACACAGCACCAATGTCTGCGGATGCTTGATCTCCTTTTTCACCTTCTCGAGTACCGGAATCCCAAATGCCGCCGTTTTGCCAGTGCCTGTCTGCGCCTGACCGATCACATCCGCACCTGTCATGGCGACGGGAATCGCCTTACTCTGTATGGGTGTTGCCTCCTCAAAACCCATTTCCTTCACTCCACGAAGTATCTCAGGGCTCAAATTCAGTTCGTTAAACTTTAAAGTTTCCATATAATATCTATTCCTTTCGTGCGCACGCACTTTTCCTATTCCCCGCACAGACAACAGGGACGCTGCTAATTTCTCATCGAATAACTGCCTCTGTGCGCATAAAAGCGCATGCGTAAAAGCATGCGCTTCCTAATCAACTTATTTATTATATTTTCAAACGTTGCCAAAGTCAATAGTTTTTACATTATATTCTGTGTGAACGTAACAGTTGGGTTACTGTTCATGGGTCAGGAATGCGCTGGACTGCGCATTCCGTGAGAAAACGTACCGCTTAAATAGCAAAATTACTTTTCACACCCACGCCAAAGTAGTGGGAATCATGCGCCAAATTTCTCACGGACTTCGCAGCGCAGTGCGAAGTCCTGGGCTGAACTGTAGTTACAATTCACACCCACGCCAGTTTTTATCAGTTTATACGTTATTGAGGTGTGAATTATAACAAATTTTGCACACAAATTGATAAAAAGGCATCAATTTGGCGCATAACTCCCACTACTTTGGCGTGGGTGTGAAAAGTAACAAACTGTAACATGTGAACCATAGCGTGCGCGTTTTTCCCTTGCACAATCTCTTCTGCTCCTTTAAAATAGTAATATCTATCGTTCACACGAAATACTTTTTAAGAGGTTTTTAACAAATGTTGATCAAGCGAATTTCTATATTAAATGAATTTCGATGCACTGGTGCTGACTGTACTTTCAACTGCTGCCGCGGCTGGAAAGTCCCCATTGACCATGACATGTATATGAAATATCTGAATGAAAAGGGGTTCTTTGGAACTCTGCTTCGATGCTCCATCGAAAAAAAGGACGAGCTCGTCGCATTCCGCAGCACGCTTCACGGCTGTCCCTTCTGGGGCTTCGACCACCTCTGCACGATGCAAAAAAAACATGGAACAGAATATATGCCCGCTATTTGCATCCAGTTTCCCAGGCAATTATATAATCTTGCGTTTTTCTGTGAGGAGACGCTCTACCTCGCCTGCCCCGAGGCTGCGAGGCTTTTTCTAATGCGTGCATTTGAAAATAAGCCTTTTGAATTTACGGTGTGCGAGGGACACGTCAGCTACAAGGTCAACACGACAAACGATGACAGGGAATTTCTGGACTATCTGCTAAAATCGAGAGACGAGCTGGTTTCCGTGCTGAAAAACGGCGCTCGCTTTGACAGCCTGGCCATAGTACAATACGGACGCGATGCGCAAAATGCCTGCCTCGCACAATCCCCGCTTCCCAGTCCGTTGGAGTATACGTCCAAAGAACAGTATCAAATCAACATTGATAAAATGAATACCTTATTTTACAATGGATTCTACCACCCCAGCCTTCGGACGCTATCGCCATTTTTATATAAACTATGCAAAAAATATATCCGCAGATTCGGTTTGTTCAGACAAACCAATTCCTCCGTCGGAAACAAAAAGCTCACCGCACTGAAAGAGAGCCTCTATGAGAAAATACCCGGGCTGGACAACCTCCTGAACCGATATTATGAATATTATCTGTACACGGATTTCCTTGACACGTTTGAGGACTACAGCTTTTCAAAACACCTGCTTTACGGCATCGCCAAGGCGCATATGCTGTGGCTGTTTCTTGCTCTCTATGCGGAACACAAAAAACAGCTAAGCACAGATGAAATCGCAAAAGTAATCGCTGTGTATGAGAGAAGGGCCCCCCAGATTGAAGATGCCTTAAAACAATTGTAAACGATAACCCTGTATAATCTGCTATTTCCTCCAATGACATTTTGCCTGCCTTGATCCTGCGGACTCCCTACAGCATCAGCTGCCCCTCAATCCCGTCAAAGTCAATCGTCTTGTTCGTTCCATCCTTGTGCATGATTGTCACAGGTCCGTAGCCGCCTTTTGACTGCGGATCGGTATAACAAATCTTCTGAATTGGGAACAATTCGTCATCCGTAAAGTCTGTCAGATCTTCCTTCGTGATCACCTGTGAGACAAGTACGGCCTGCTCATAATGGTTGTGATTGTGCCTTGCAGTCTCGGCATACACGACAATCGAACGCTCCGAGTCAGGATTGGTGCCAGTGCTGTTCACTATTTTCAGACTGTCCCAGCCGTCGTAGATGGTCATGGCCAGCTGTTTCTTTTGCCCTGTAAAATCTTTTCCTTTCAGAATGACCGCATGCGCCTTTCCGCCCTCATAATCCTGCTCTTTCGTGATGATTTCCGTGCCGTTGTCAGGAAAACCGTATGCGCCGAGTGTCAGTCCGATCGGTTTCCTGAACAACCGAATCTTGTCCGCGCGCATCACCCCATAGGGCACTGTGTAATCGGCAAGATTCATGGCCTGCATCCAGTGGCACTCTGTCTCCAGCTCATATCCAAAGAACTGTCTGCGGTAGAGCACGCCGTCCTTTTCTCCATGCCAGAATGTCACATTCGCCTTGTCATACGTGTCTGTCGTCACATCGTGGAGAACATACTGCTGTGACTCCACATGCTCGGAGGGCGCCGATTCCCACGGATATTTTGTGTTAAAGCAGAGCTTGGAATAATTCCACATGCCATGCTCGTCCTTCTTATTTTTCACAACCTTTCCGCTGCGCAGTACGGTCTCACCGTTTGCCTTGTGATTGCTAAAACACAGCGCCGGACCGTTCAAAGTCGTTGTTTTTACTTCTCTTTCACCCAGTTTTTCCCACGTTCCGTTGTTCTCCCTCGCCGTCCAGAAGGGATGGTCAGCCGGTAAATGCAGACATAAAAATGCCTTACCCAGCCAGAAAGGCGACTCCGCACACGAATAACCCTGCACAAGCGGCGTAAACTGTCCGTAAAATCCAAGTGTTGGCACTCCCTTGTACAAAAAGTCCTCACGCCCCATAAACTGCATCAGGGAACCCGATGAGATGCGCCTTGCAAGTCCGGGATCTGCCGTATGATTGCGGAGCATCATATTGCCGTCAAAAGCGCTGGTCGCGGCATTGCGGTAAATATTGCTCCTGCCCCACATATTCGTAAAGCCGTCCTCGTCAAAAAAGTCTGCATACGTTTTCATCAGCACATTTGAATTTTCCTCAAATCTCTTTGCCAGATACGGCTCATGTTCATAGCCGTACCACTGGTTCCAGAGAGGCGCATACACATTGAAGGCCCAGCAGGAATAATAGTCAAATGAATGCCCGTCGCGGTACCATCCATCCCCCGCATAGTAAGCAAGAATCGCCTGCGCGTGCTCCCGCATGACATCATGGTCAATCTCATAGCCCTCCATGTTCAGAAATGCCATGTCAAGCATGTTGAAAAGCCGCCAGTTCTGCGGCACTGTGTTTCCATGTGCATACTCGAGCAGGAAGTCTGCGATAATGTCCTTCTCCTCTTTTGTGTAAGTATCCCATATCTCTGCTCTGCTCATCCACAGGCAGATGACAAGGGCACAAGTCTCAACCGTCTGCTGAAACGCGCGGAACGGGTTGGGATCCTTTGACAGTTCCCTGCACTCCGCGTAACTTCCCACATACACGCTGTCGCCGGGTGTGCATGCTCTTAAGATATGGCTCTTGTAATAGTTCCTGACACTGATGTCATTTATTACGAGTTCCGGTTTGATGTGAATGAGCGGCGCGGCGATAAAAAGCGAGCGCGCAAGCCCCTCAAAATACTCCGCCTTGAGCTCCCACACGGCGTCGGCGCTGTGCGGATATGTAATCTTTGTCTCCTTGCGCGGCATCACGACGGGGTCCTGAAAGTCCTTGATATTCTGGAAAATTCCGTTTAATAAATATTCTGCTGCCTCAATCCAGCTCTCCCGTGTCAGCCCGGTATATGGGCTTAACTCATAATCTAAATGTTTCGGTTCAAATCTATTATTCACACTGATTACCTCATTCTGTCTCTCACCAGATAAAAAGTTCTTTATCCATCAGTTTCCAGATTGCTTCGATAAAATAGTAGTCGCCATAGATAATAGAGAACTCATGCTCCGCATCGTGGTACGCTGCCGTACACTTCTCTACCAGATTGTCCACATTCTCGTCCCAGCTGCAGCGCTTGTCCGCGAGTGCCTTGAGCATCTCCAGCGCAGCGTCCTCATACTTTGCCTTTTCACTCTCAGGCACATATTTTGCAAGCTCTATAAGACCGCAGGACACGATGGCCGCCGCCGTGGAGTCCTCATACGCCGGCGTTTCCGGCTGTCTGAAATCAACTGGTATCAGCTTTGATTCCGGAATGTTGTCAATAAAATAGTCCGCTACTTTCTTAGAGGTTTCAAGATAACGCTCTTCTTTTGTGTGGATATAACTCAGGATAAAGCCATACACCGCCCACGCCTGTCCTCTTGTCCAGGAAGAGCCATGCCCATAGCCCTGCCCTCCGACAGAATGCAGATACTCGCCCGTCCCGGCATCAAACTCGATAATGTGCTTCGCAGAGCCGTCCTCGCGGATAAAGTGTTTTATCGCCGTGTCCGCGTGCATCTTTGCAATGTGGTAAAACTTCGGGTCGTGCAGCTCGTCCCCCGCCCAGTACAAGAGCGGCAGGTTCATCATGCAGTCGATGATGGCGCGCCCCGCAAACGAACCGTCCTCATTTCCGTCCCAGTTGTTCCACGCGCGGATAAATCTGCCGACCGGATTAAAGCGGCTTGCGAGATTGTCCGCTGCAAGAAGCGCCCTGTTTCTCGACGCCATGTCCCCTGTCAGGTGATAGTGTGCAACGGATGTCGGCATCCATTTAAAACCGCTGTCGTGGTCCATTCCCTGACGATTCATGAGATTTTCGTCGAGCCTGATCTCTGTCCGCAATGCATTTTCGAGATAGACTGGTTCCTTCGTCGCGTGATAGAGCTGCCACATCATGCCACCCCAGAAACCGTTTGTCCACCAGCAGATTTCCGTCTTTCCCCTGTCGTCAAACACGCCGTCCTTCGTCGTGTACGGAATTTTGTTCCTGCTCCGCTCCGCCACCTTCTTTTCCTTTGCGAGAATCTTGTTGTAGACCTCGGTGATCCATTCTCTTTCCATGTAAACTCCTTCCTTTTATTGTTTATATTTTTGTGAATGTTCTAACCTCATCCGAATCATCCTGTCTTTATTTCTGAACATCCGCATATTCCACCGGAACATATTTCCATCGATACGATCTGCCGCCGATGATTTTATGGGAATCCTCAGACTCGCACACTAATTCGTCCATATTGATATATTTCTGCATGGCAGTCCGCACCTCCTCCTCTGTGCGTTCTACGTCGGAATATGCACCGATCCCGGTAAAGCGAACTTCCCCCTCAAAGAGAAACGGAACATCTTCCCCATACTCATCATTCCAGTATACATTCGCCATTCCTGACCACCGCACCAAAAACACATTTCCGCGGCGCTCCAGAAATTCAATTTTGCCCTTTGTGACCGCTTCATGCTCAAACACATATAAGAAACCTGCTTCCTCACCGTTTGCATTGTACTCGGATTCCCAGGCCAGCGTCTGTCCCTCCAGCTCCTTCCACGAGGAAATATTCAATACAAATCCATTATTGTGATACAGGCGCGGTGATACAGATTCGTAAAAAGGCTCCTCGTCCTCGTCAAGTTCCTCCAGCTCCTCGTCACTCAGCTCATAGACAAAATCTCCTGCTTTCATATCAATATCAATCGTCCAGTCAAACGTTTCCTCCGCTTTCATACTCCCCGCACGCTGATTCAGCTTTGGTTCCGCATACGATGCACAGACTGTGGCATATTCCACCTCAAATTCTAACTTTCCCAATCGAAACATAGCAGCACCTTCCCCAATAATAATTCTATTTCATCCCTTAAAAGTTTCTTACGAACAAGCCCACTGTGCCAAAACTTTAGAAAAATCCTGTTTCTTCAAATCTTCTGTCCGAATGAGAAAATTCAGTGTGCCTCCATTCAGGGAAATGAATGCTTTCGCTCAAATATCCCCACAAATGTAGGTAAAATCGTCACCGTCCAGTTGAAAGAGAAGCGTATCCCATGCAGGCAGTGCATCATCATACAGACGTGGATCGTCCTGCTCATACCGGGGATAGCCGCCCATTTTGCAGCCGCCGCATTTCATCTGCTACACAGTCCGTCTGCTCTTCGCCTGAATCTCATCCACAATCTCCTGGCAGAGACGGATTTTTTCCATGTTTGCCTTCTCATCCTCAAAATTCATCCTTGGCACCTCCACAATGCAGTTCTAATTTGTTTCATTTTATCACAAGCTGCGAGATACAATTTATTGTATCATGATTGGATTTGGGCTTCAAGACACTTTGGGGAAGCATTTTTTTCTCTCCTGCACTTCCCGACAGCCTCTTCCTGATTTTGCTCTGCTGCCAGCTGACACCAGTATCTGGCTTTCTCCAGGTCGGTCTCCACACCGATGCCTTCCTCGTAAAAACACGCCAGGTTGTATTGTCCGTCCCTGTCGCCGTGTCTGGCGGCACGCTCTGTCCAATATACTGGTTTCTCGATATCTTTTGCAACACCGATGCCTTCATAATAAAAATATCCGACCTGACATTCCGCCAGCGGATACCCCTGCTCCGCGAGCTCCAAATGCCCGGCGAAACATTGCTCATACTGTCCATTATTCCAATATTTTTCGATTAACGCATTACACCTGTCCAGCTCTGGACACCGTTCATAGTAGTCACTCTGCATGCCGTTTCCTCCGTCAAACACTTCCTGCTCAAAGTCTCAAAACTTTTTCTGCTGATAAGCGCACTTTGAGTACAATCTATGTATTCTATTATACGCCTTTTATACACATTGTAAAGCGCTATTTGCACAGCCTCTAAGCCCCAGCAGGTCTCCCTGATACTATGGTTTCTGACAGCTTTTTCTCCTGTGTTTTTTCAGCAGGCGGCATGCTTGGAAAGCAGATAATGCTCATTTTTTGTGATGCACGGACAGTCCTTATACGAAGGGATTATACATTTCGTAACTTTTCATAGAAATACTTTCACTATTATGCTATAATCAGCCATAAGAGGACATCCTATTTTTACTTTCTAAAATATATCACTTTCCGGGTACATTCACAAAATAGAACCATTGCAGGAACTGTCGCGAATCAAACAATCCAGTACAGCATTGCACAAATACCAGACACTGTTTTCACTGTTACTTGCGCAGCACTGGGGCGTGGCAATTCCCTATGAAAGGAGTTGTAATTCTTATGGAAACAATCAATGACACGCTGGTCATACCAATAAACGATGCGCGCTTTCATCTGGGTGACGCCCCCGATGCATGGCAGGCATGGTTTCAGGACGATGCCTGGGAATCCGTATCGCTTCCCCACGACTGGTCCGTACATATGCCCTTTTCAAAGGACTACTCGAGCGGAACGGGCTATCTCGCAGGCGGCATCGGCTGGTACCGCATCCATATCGCCCCCACGGAAGCGTGGAAAGGGAAGCATATCCGCATCCACTTTGACAGCATCTACAAAAACAGCCGCGTCTGGTGCAATTCCACCTATCTCGGTGAACGGCCAAACGGCTATATCTCTTTTGGTTATGATGTGTCTGACTGTTTCCGCTTTGATGCAGACAATATCATCAGCGTGTATGTCGACAGGCGCGAGCTGTCCGACTCGCGCTGGTTTACAGGCTCCGGCATCACAGGACGGGTAACACTGACTGTCTCGGAGAATATTTATCCTGTCGACGACGGTATCTTTTTTCACACGCCGAAAGTCAGTGAAACCAGCGCGGACTTCGAGATTGTCAACGAGATTGTCAACGCAACGGACAAGAGCAGTCTGATCACCGTCACCAATGTCATCTTTGACGATGAGGGAAAACTTGTGGGGGAAGCTGTGTCGCAGACAACCATCATGAAACATGCCGCCATGCAGGTTATCAACACGGGAACGATACAGGACCCCAAACTCTGGTCGCCTGAAAATCCGAACCTGTACACAGTCAGGACGTATATCTCCTACCAGAAAGCCTATCAGGTTCACGAGATGAAGGTCGGAATCCGCAGTTTCCGCTTTCACCCTGACAGGGGCTTTTTCCTCAACGGGAGACCCTACAAGTTCAAGGGCGTCTGTCTGCACCACGACGCAGGGTGCCTTGGCGCCGCTGTTCCCTACGAGGTGTGGTGCCGCAGACTTATCAAGCTCAAGAAAATGGGCTGCAACGCAATCCGCATGAGCCACAATCCACATATGCCTGAACTGTATACCCTGTGTGATATCCTCGGCTTTTTCGTGATGGACGAGGCGTTTGACGAGTGGGAAGGACCGAAAAACAAATGGTGGCAGGGACACAATGTCTATCCTCCAAAACATCAGGGCTACTACACTGATTTCCCTGCATGGCATGAGCGCGATCTCATCGATATGATCCGGCGCGACCGCAATCACCCGAGCGTTATTCTGTGGAGTATCGGAAACGAGATCGACTATCCCAACGATCCCTACTGCCATCCAAGTTTTGTCTCCATGTCAGACAACTGTGTTACCGGCAACAATGATGCCAACAAACCGGAGGAAGAGCGCATGTACAATCCCGCACGTCCAAACGCTGAACGGCTTGCGGTGCTGGCGGGAAAACTGTGCGACATTGTAAAGAAAACAGACACCACGCATCCTGTGACGCTCGCCGCCGCTTTCCCGGAGCTCTCCGCAAAGCTTGGCTTTATTGATGCAGTCGATGTTGCCGGCTACAATTATCGGGAGAATCTGTACGCCGAGCATCATCTTGCCTTTCCCGACAAGCCGTTTCTCGGAAGTGAAAACGGACACCGCTTCCAGGACTGGCGGGCCGTGACAGATAACCCATACATCTCCGGTCAATTTTTGTGGACGGGCATCGACTATCTCGGCGAAGCGCACGGCTGGCCTGTCCATGGTTCCGGTGCAGGATTGATCACACTGGCAGGATTTGAAAAACCGGGATACTACCGCAGACAGAGTTTCTGGTCAGACGAACCCATGATACATCTGACCACCATACGAAAAAATGACAACTGTGTCACTTCCTGGGGAGAAACCGCAGAAGACGCCTACGCATGTGAATTTGCCGCGTCAAGCGAAAGCTGGAATTACTGCACAGGGGAAATGATAACCGTCAAATGCTACACAAACTTAAAGTCCGTCGAGCTGTTTCTGAACAATAAAAGCCTTGGCACTTATGAGAAGGACAATGACAAGGACTGCATTATCACAACAGTCAGATTTGAGCCGGGAACATTGACGGCTATAGGCTCTGAAAATGACATCCGTGTCAGTCACAGTCTGTACACGACTTTTGCCTCGTGCCAGATGTGTATACAGGAATACAGGCTGAATAAAGAAGCGCATGATATCATCACCGGCGCAGTTGGCTACGGCAATCCTGTACATCAGCTTGAAGTTACTATGCTGGACGGAAACGGCCGGCGCGTATATCATGACTCTACTCTGCTCACCGTGACTGTCGAAAACGGAACACTGCTCGGTATCGAGAACGGCGACCTCGCTGACGTGACAGAATACACAGCCAATTACCGCAGAGCGTACAGGGGGCAGCTCATGATCTATGTGGCCGACAACGGGAATACCACCCCGGACACCCCGCTGACAGTGACGATTTCCGGTGATCTGATTCGGACAGAGACCGTAAAGCTCTGAATCATTCAGGTTCTGCATGGAACTGCACAATCGATCAGGGAAACAGGTGTTAACGAAAGGAAGTGTTCACAAATGCCATTATTAGAGGGAGAATACAGAAAAACAGAAAAAATTGACGGCGTCATCTATGACATGTCGCCATCACCGAACTATCTGCACGGAGTTGTAAATAATAACATTAATACAATTATCAAAACCAGTCTAAAGAATAGTTTTTGCCTTGTGTTTATGGAGAACCTTGACTTCCAATATCAGCCAGAGAAAAGTGATGATTATGTCATTCCCGACATCATGATTGTATGTGACAGAAACAAAATAAAGGGTGGCAGCTATACCGGCATCCCTAAATTTGTCGTGGAAACCCTGAGTCCCTCAACAGCCATGCGGGATTTATCCACTAAGAAAAATATCTATGAGACCGCCGGCGTACCCGAATACTGGATCGTATCTCCAAAAGAGTGCGGTGTTCAGATTTATTATCTCAATGATGGCAAATATGAACTGGTCAACAGCTATATCCTGGAAAGCGACAAGAATAACGAGCACTACAATGCAGAGACTGTCATAAGCCTGAGAGCATTTCCACATATCCACATGACTCTGGCTGATATCTTTGAGAGTGTTTTAGTCGATTAAGGACTATGCACGGAACCGGGCATGCGGCTTTCCCGCATCCGGCTCCGTGCAAACGATGCAGCCTACAAGTCTGATTTCTGACTGGATGGAATACTAAGAATCAATATCAATATTTTTTCCTTTCTCATTCAGGCTACCCTCTTTCTTCATTTCATTAAAGGCACTCTTGGCCTCCGAGAAAGCTGACTTGACATTTACTGCTTTCGCAGCGTCGCTGAACTGCTTCTTCATTTGCTCACCTGTCATCTGCTCAGGATTTATACCTGCTTTGAAGATTTCTGTAAGCGCCTTCAGGAAAATCAGTCCTGCCACATAAATGACGCCGAAATTCACAACGCCCGCAGCGATGATGCTTGCGCCCGGAATAAACCCCACAACCAATTCCAGTGCAAGGACACCGGCAAACTGCGTGACAACATTAGCAAGCACTGCTGACGCAATCGCTTTCTATAAATCCTTGCTTATTTTAAGGTTCAGGCATTTCCCAATACGCACTTGCTCAGAGCACTCTGTTCCTCCTCTGCACAAAGCATGTTTTAAACACGTTATAGCTATGATAAGAAATTTACTGCATCAGGTTGAAAAAGATCCTGAACCGAACATGATCCCCTATACTCACAATATCCCCGCTGCGCAGCCTGTTCGGCGCAAAGATCCGCATTCCCCCTATCGTCGTGCCGCACGGGGAATTTAAATCCTCAATACAGACAATGCCTTCATGTATAAAGATCCTTGTATTCCGCGCGGCGACATCTGGCTCTTTCCATATGATGTCACACGTTTTCTCACTGCCGATGATCAGCATATGCTCTAGCGGAAAATCTTTCTTTTTGGATGCATACTTTCCTGAAATTACTTCCACCCGCAGATGATTTGGCGCAATCCTACTGTCTTTACGCAGCAGCTTTCGCAACAGAATGATAGCTGCCACGCAGAGCACAACGACGCCCAGAGCGACTCCTCCATATACGGGCAGTTTTTTTATCATCCTCTGCTCAATCGTATTCTCTGCCATCGCCATATCTGTCTCTGATTCCTGTTCTTTCATGGCATCGGCTGTGGTCGTCTCCTGTTCTTCCTTTACATCGGCCGTGGTCGTTTCCTGTTCTTCCTCTGTATCGGCTGTTGATTCCTGCTCTCCCTTTGTATTATCAGTTTCCGATGCTTCCTCAGATTCCTCAGTCGCATCACTTACTGCCTCCTTGCCGATCACGGTGATGTTTTGTTGTTTCAATGTCCTTCTTTCACTGCCTTTGAGAAAGATTTCAATGTCCGGTGAATGATCCTGTACGGGCTTTTCCAGCTCAAAACACACTGTATACAGATTATTGGTTTCTGCCGCCAGCTTTGCTGCTGCGTCACTGGCTTGCCGGGAATTTTCGACAACAGCTGCATCGCGCCCTGACATTGGCAGATCTTTCTCACTTCCCTCTTTCCACTGGCCTACCCCGATCACATCAAATACGATATCTGTCCTCGCCTCAATCTGCTTCTTCACCTCCGCCGGTGATGGTTTATCCGTCTCTCCGTCCGGTTTCCCGTCCGTAACCAGTATCAGCCGGCACAGATCTCCTCTTGTCTTTTCTTTTTCATCAATATAACGAACTGCAGAATCAATCCCTTTATACAGATTTGTCCTCGCATCGCGATACGCTATTCCATCCAGCGCTTTTTCCACTGCATCATCTTCCATGGATCCCTCTATCACGGGATGAAAAGAATCCCCAAGAGTCATGATCGTAAACAGCTGCTTCGCGTCCGTCTTTTCCATAAGCTTCATGACAAATTCTCTGATCCGCCCCCGTGACATTTCCACTGAACCGGAGGCATCCAGCAAAATGTAATAATGCACATACTGGTCACTTTCAACCAGCGCCTCCGTGTATGCTTCTGCACACGCCACACCCCCTATAAACAACGCTGTCTCTACAGGTTCACCAGCTTCAAAAAATGCATACAGCTTATCATCCAGTATATAACCTGCCAATAAAGAGTCCTCTGCACGATCCGTCACTTTCTCTGCTGCACATACAGGTAATATCATGCAGCTTATCAAAATACAAACCATCAATACTATCCACTTTTTTCTCACTAATACACCCCTTTCCCCAGTATAAGTACACATAGGTCACTGTACCACCACTGCCATCAGTGTCAGATTGTCACTGTCCGGCTTCATCCGCTTCATAACTCTCAACAGCATCTGCTGTCCCCACTGCATAGCAGTCCTGGATTTCAGACAGTCCACCAGTATTTCCTCATCATAGAGATATTCCCACAATCCGTCAGAACACAGCAGAAACGCGTCACCCGGCATAACATGACCACCTTCCTCCTGGCTGCCGCAGTCAGCATTACTGTGCCCCGCATCACCCATGGCGCGCAGAAGGCTGGAACGGTCTTCATCAAAATTCATGTCATCGCGGCCAATCTCACCTGACTTGTATTTTTTGTATGTGACAGAATGATCCTGTGTCAGACAGCGGATACCTCCCCCTGACACATAGTAAAGTCTGGAATCACCCACATGTGCCCATGATACTGTGTCCATCCCCAGACACAACGCCACCACTGTGCTCTTCATCCTGCTGCCTTTCTCTTTTTGAAGATCAATCAGCACATCATTTGCCTGCGCAATCTGCCGTGCCAGCCATTCTGTACATGACCGCCCTTCCCTGTCTGTCTCCCATGCTGTAGTCAAAAAATCGACAACGCAATGCGATGCGATATCACCGCCATAATGTCCGCCCAGCCCGTCGGCCAGAACAAAAAAAGCATCCGTCTCCCCCACGCGGCAGTCCGCAAAATCTTCATTGTAGTCCCTTCCGCCGTTGTTTGTGAACATATAAACATCCAGTTTCAAATAATCCCTCCATTCTGCTTTAACAAAGCTCTGTGCGGATCTCATTGGCACGGTCGCCAATATAAAAGCTGTCACCCGGCCGGAGATAATAGGACACCCCCGGATTCAACTTCTGGCCATTGTTGAGATACGTGCCGTACGTCGACTTCATATCCATCAGGACAAACTCTCCTCTCGATACATCCCATGATACCTGGCAGTGATACCTGCTGACACCGGGCGTACCCTCCCGAAATGCGATCTGGCACGATGCCGGATCGCGTCCGATCTGTACCTGCCGCCCTTCCACTGCAATCTTCGCGCCGCCATGCTCCGGCGAAACCGAATATACCATCGGTTTTTGCTGTGATGACACAGGCTTTGGCATATCGCCCGACGATGCCGGCTGTGCCTTTTTTCTTTTGATGACAAGAACTGCCACGACAACGATCAATGCGATCCCGGCAGTCGCTGCGATCGTGATCAATACGACCACAAAAGGAGAAAACGTTTCATCCGGTTTTGATATTGGTGTCGTAACTGTCTCTGATTCCACTTTGGGATACGTTGCTAAATCATATAATATATTATTGCGGTCCAATATAGGGACCACTTCCTCCATGCTGATCGCATAGTTCATATTCTCACTGTCCGCAGCACTCATAGTGTTTACGCCGATCACATTTCCGCCTGCGTTCACCAGCGGACCGCCGGAATTTCCTCCATAAATCGTTGCATCCATCTGGATCAGCCGTCTTCCTGTACCACTCTCTGTAATGATCCTGTTGATCGCACCACTGGTAACAGTTGCGTCTTCTATACTATAGGAACTCGTAGAGTCGATCACCACATCGGCCAGCATAGGAAATCCAACCGCATACACCTGACTGCCGACACGAAAGTCCGTCTCAATACACAGCGGTTTTCTCTTTGAAGTTGCTTTTGCAAGCCGCAGTACTGCCAGATCCATCTTCTCATTGTATTCGACCACATATGCCTCCTCTATGTCATTCTGGGAATAGGCGACATATAACCTGCTCTCATTGCCCTGTTCTCCTCCCCCGACATATATGAAATCCTCTATCACATGATAATTAGTCACCAGATACTGTGGATCAACCCCGTACTGCCCGATAAAAAATCCGGTTCCCCTCTTTGCCCCGATAAATTCACCGTCAAGATAGATATCTTCCTCAATGTATACAATGCTCTCCAGCACATCCTGATCAAACTCTGATGCACACACCGGTATGACGCAGAATATTACAACACTGAAAACCATTATGATGTTTATTGCCCATTTCTTCATCCTATGTCCTTCTTTCTCAATTATTTTCCTACAGTTCCTAATACCTGCACGCTATCACAAGCGCCGTATAATTGTCCTGACTTGGGCGTTCCAGCACCTGTATTTCCCGCTCGATCCGCATACACGACTGTTCCGGTGTTGGTTCCTTCAGACACGCAAGCAATATGGAATCCTCCAGCACCCCTCCCACTCCGTCAGAACAGAGTAGAAAGACATCTCCCCCCTGAATCCGCAACGGACGGCAGAGCGCATCCACTTCCTCCAGTTCGTCACGTCCCAGGAACTGACTCAGGCGCGGCCCGTCCTCGTCCGCATCCACCTCTGCCGTGTCAAGTCTCCCCTCCTGCAGCTGCGCAAAATACGCGTCCTGGCGGCAGGTCTGTTCCCTGTTAAGGCGATAGATGCCATCTCCCCGTTTCAGATAGAGAAAACTGTCCCCTACACTGGCAAAATACAGATACTCCTGGAAAAAAATGCATGCCACCATCGTCGTACCCCCGCTTCCACGAAATGTATCATACAAGATATCATTGGCATGATAGATGCTTTCTTCCAGCTGTGCACACAGGTCCTGCCGTCTGTCCATCTGTCTGAAATCAGCTGTCACCGCCGCAATTGCCGCCTCGCTCACCAGCTTGCCATCCTGCATGCCGCCCATTCCATCAGCCATCAGCGCCATCAATCCATTGTTTTTGATCTCCACAACATCCATCGCATTGACATAGGCAAAAGAATCCTCCTGCTGCTGACGCGTTCCGATTCCCTGCAGGTTCGCCACCTGATACCCTAAAAAACGTTCCGTCACCACAGGATCCTGCATTGTTTTTGTGCGTTTATTTTTAAAAAACAGCATGACCATCTCCTCCCCTGTCCAGTCCGCCGCTCCATGAAAACCGCTCCTCGCACAGAGGGATGAACAACAGTTTTGTCGAGCCCATCTCGATCAGATCATAAGCTCTCAGTTTTGTCTGCATATAGATCGGTTCATCATTGAGATAGGTATTATCGGCAGCATTTCCTGGTACGATATAAAAATTATTCTTTCTGGGATCATATGCTATCTTCGCCTGAATATCCCTGGTAATGCCCCTATCTCCATGAATACAGACATCCATCTCATCGCTTCTGCCAACGGTGTTGATCCGTCCATACAGATGATAGTCCTTTCCCCGATCACTTCCTTCGATACACACAAGCCATCCAACCACAGGTTCTATCCCCTGTTCCCTTTTCATCCTTCCTTCAGTCTTGATCTCTGCGTCTACACGCCTCTCATAACCTCTTGGCGGCAGTGTTTTGCCCTCCTCCACGACAGAGCGCTGTCCACCAGGATACATACTGCCATACCCAGGCATTGTCACACCTCCCGCACCGACAGGCACACTTCCTGACATTGCCGCACCGGCCGCGCCGGCAATCATATTTCCCGGCATTGTTGCACCACTTTCCCCGACAGAAACGCCGCCAAAATCAACTGTCCGGAAATTGTCACAATAGGGGCATGTCACATACTTATCCGCATCATATATATGTCCTTTCCCACAATCCACTTTTGTCATAAATCCAATTCCTCCTGTTTGTCTGCTCAATCAATCTTCTCGTCGTCTCTCCAGTTGCCGTCATACCTGCTTCCGTCCGCATAAATACTGACACCATAGCCATTCCGTTTCCCATCCCGGAAACTGCCTGCATAGATTTCGCCGTCCGACCATACATATATTCCTTTGCCATTCTGCGCCCCATCGTCATTCCATTCTCCCAGATAAGCGTCTCCGTCATTCCAGACACATAGATAATGCATGTCATCATAACCGCGGATCACATATCTGTTTTCATACTGTTCTGCGTAGCATTCAATCTTATCCATGTCAAACAGGCCTTCCATGATGAGGGACGCCAGTCCGTCTTCCCCATCTGATTCGAGATCAACTGCTGCGGACACTCTTTTTCCATACTGGGCGCTTTCCAGGGCATCCTCCATCCCGGAATACAGCATTGCCAACACATAGACTGTCACATCGTCCTCACTGGCTGGTATTGCCTCCGGCTGCTCCAGCCATTCCTGCATCAGTCCCCTTACCCATGCCTTATATTCTGTCTCAACAGCCTCAAAGTACTTTAACTGCCTATACTGCACTGTCACCACATATTTGTCTCCCTGTTTCTCAGTGCCAGTAACCGTGTAATCCGCTTTTGCCAGCGCACTGTCAAGATATTCGCGGTATTCATCCCCATACTGGTCATAAATATCTTCCGATAACAGATTAACCAGCATGACGTCCAAGAGATCCTCATGAAGCTGATGCGCATCTTCAGCCGTTCCGCCCTCCAGATTCACATACACCGTCGGATCATCTTTACAAAATACATCAAGCAGTGCGCCAACCGCATCCGTATGATACGACTGATACTCCTCCTCCAGCGGCAGGGACTCAGACTCCTGATAACCCTCTCCCAGCGCCAGATGGCTGTTTCCCATCAGAACTGGTTCCGGCAGTTCTGTCTCATTCTCTGTCTCTTCTGATGATTTTTCCTCCCCGGCGGTATCTCTTTGGGAAGGTGTGTCCTGTTGATTATCAGCCTGCGTGAACTTCTCAGCATTATTAGGATCGGGTGTCCTGTCAGATTTTCTCCCGCTTAACTGGGAAAAAACTCCAATGCCCGCTGCACTGCCGATCAGAACCGCACAGATCGCTGCGACTGCTAATAACTTCTTTTTAGGCTTCGGAGA
>CAMWXA010000028.1 GCA_947178035.1 uncultured Lachnospiraceae bacterium
ATTTCATATTATCGCACAATTTACATAATTTGTATATAATAAGTTGTAAGTTTTTCGATTTTTTTAATTATTTATAATATTTACACAAATTAAAACAAAAAACTCTGTGCCTTTTTACTAGAGTATACCTAAAAATTTCAAACATACTTTCGCATACAGAGTTTTTTATTGCTCATTTATTACAATTTTAATGATATTTCTTTAATATTTTATGTTAACTTGTTGTTCATCCATTTCTGTTAGATTTTTCCTTGCATTTTATATACCATAGCAAGAACCTCTGCCACAGCCTGATACAGCTCTGGAGGAACTTCCTGTCCGATATCCACATTGGCATACAACATGCGGGCCAGCGGCTTATTCTCCACAATCTCCACATTGCTCTCCCGCGCAATCTCTTTGATCTTCTGCGCCACATAATCCGCACCCTTGGCGAGAACCACTGGCGCAGAACCTATTGCGGCGTCATATCGAATCGCTACTGCATAGTGCGTTGGGTTCGTGATTACCACATCCGCTTTTGGTACATCCTGCATCATACGTCTCTGCGAAGCCTCGCGCATCTTATTGCGGATTTTTCCCTTAATCTGCGGATCACCTTCTGCATTCTTGTACTCGTCCTTGACCTCCTGCTTTGTCATCTTGATATCGTTTTTGAACTTGTAACGCTGATAAAACAAATCCGCAAATGCCACAATCATAAACACAAGGGAAATCTTGAGCCCCATATTGATCACGACATTTCCGATCAACTCAATTGCCTGATTGAGCGGCATCCCATAAAACTGAACCAGATATACCCAGTCACCCTTTATCGTAGAGTACACAATTGCCATGATCAGAACAACCTTGACAATCGATTTCAAAAGCTCGATAATCTTGTCTTTGGAAATCAAACGCTTTGCACCCGATACCGGATTGAGTTTACTGAACTTCGGTTTAAGAGGCTTTGTTGAAATCTGAAACTTAAACTGCAGCATATTGATGCCAACTGCAATGAATATGCCAACAAGAAAAAAAGGAAGCAGCTGTTTTAACAATTCCAGATAAACACTGTTAATCAAAATCCTGTAGTCTTCCCTCACAATATTCCCGCCCCAATAAGTTGTATAGGCTGGCATCTTCTCATAGATTTCACTAAAGAGTTCCATGAAGTTCTGACCCATGTGGCCAACCCAGAATTTCAATATCAGGAAGAGCGCAATCAACTCCACGCCATTGGACAACTCTTTACTTTTGGGAACCTTACCGTCCTTACGGGTATCTGACTTTTTCTTGGCAGTCGGTTCCTCTGTCTTCTCACCGCCAGGCCCTTCCTGGGCAAAAAACTGTAGATTATATTCTAATATCACATCATGCCCTCCACCATTGAAACAATCAGCTGCCGCATCTGTGTTGTGATAAAATTGCATACATCAGGAAGCAGTGTTATGGTTATCATGATCACACTGAGCCCCGCAAGCAGCTTGAGTTGGATACCGACAGAAAACATATTCATCTGCGGTGCAAGTTTTGCCAACAGCGCCAGCACAATATTCATCAAGGTAATACTGGCAAATACTGGCAGACAGATCCGAAATCCAATAACGATGTAATCACTCAAAAATACAATGAGCGACTCTAGCAGTCTGTCTGTATTGATCTGAGCACCGCTGATTGGTATTAATATAAAAGTCTCCATCAAAGCTTTGAGCAGATACCGATGAAGTCCTGTCGTATACAAGATCAGCATCACGCCATACTGCAAAATAGCCCCTGTAATGGAGGCCTGCTCATTTGTGGTGGGATCAAACACATTCGCCATGGACAATCCCACCTCCATATCTATGATTCTACCTGCAAATAAAACAATGGAAGTACACATCTGAGCTGCCAATCCTATCAGCAAACCCACCGTCACTTCCTTCAACACGACTGTGGCAAATCCAAGTATGGTATTATATTCTGGATAAACATGTTCCGGCCCAAAGTTATACATAATATAGGCGACAAACACGCTCAATGCAATCTTAACATTGTTTGGCACTCCTCTTGTGCTAAAAAAGGGGGCCACAAAGATAAAACTCGCTATCCTCACAAAAACAAACAGAAAATATTCCAATTCAGACATGGAAAAAGATAAGTTTACCATACTGCACAGCACTGCTCCCTTCCATTATCTGATATACAGAGAAAAATTCTGCCACAGGTTTGTCATGTAGGTTGTCATATTATTGAGCATCCAATCACCCAAAAGCATCAGGCAGAGAAACATCCCTACAATCTTGGGCACAAAGGTCAGTGTCTGTTCCTGAATGGATGTTACAGTCTGAAAAATACTGACAGCAAGACCGATAGTCAGCGATACAATCAACGGCGGTGCTGCTGTTTTAAGCACCACAAACAACCCTTCCTTCATGACATCAGTGACCATTTCTGTTGTCATCTTGTCATCCTCCTCTCTCCAATATACAACGACATTTCATCAGTAAAAAGTCTGTACCAGATATACAATTACCAGATTCCATCCATCTGCCAGCACAAACAGCAAAATTTTAAATGGCATAGAAATCGTTGTAGGCGGCAGCATCATCATACCCATACTCATCAGAACGGATGCCACTACCATATCAATCACAATAAATGGCACATAAATCATAAAACCAATGATAAACGATGTTCGAAGCTCACTGACGATAAAGGATGGAATCAAAACGGTCGTCGGCACCTGCGCCTCTGTCTCTCCATCCCACGCTGTATTTGAGATCTGCATAAAAGCATCAATATCATCCCTCTGTGTCTGCTCAAACATAAAATGCCTCATGGGATCTGCTGCTATCTGGAGCGCTTCCTCAAATCCAAGCTCCCCCGCATCATAGGGAACGATCGCTTCTGTATAAATCCTGCTAAACACTGGCTGCATAATAAAGAACGTAAGAAATAAAGCAATCGCAATCAACACTTGGTTTGGAGGTGCTGACTGTGTATTCAATGCTTGTCTCGTAAAATGCAATACAATCAGTATTCTTGTGAAAGAGGTAATTGTCACAAGAAGTATTGGTATTACAGCAATCGCTGTCAGTACCAAGAGGATTCTCAGTGTTCCACTAAGTTCCCCATTACCACTGTCAAGCGTAATCGTTAGATTATTTGCAATATTCAATTCCTGAAGATCTTCGCCAGTCTGGGCAGAACCAGGATCATTAATGTTCGTCCGGTTCTCATTTTCTTCTGGTTGATTGTTCAATATTCGCTCTGCTGCAGCTCCATCATCCTCACTCGTCGCATTGGCCACGACGACATCCGCCAGAAGTATCGTCACTATCATGCAAAGCATATATGCAATTTTCCGAAGCTCCTGCCGAATCTTGTACTTTCTGCTCTTATTCTTCATATCAAATTATCCTTATGCCTCACATAATTGTTTGTTGACCTGCACTCGTAAATAGTATTATTGTTTCCTAAATTTATCAAAGATTTCCTTGAAATTCACATTGCCAGCCAATTTTGTCTCTGTACTGTTCAATGTCATAATATCCTCCTCTGTCACTTCGCCGAGCAGAGTTGCTGTATCCTTGCAAACTATATAGGAAAAATACTTTTTACCAATCCGAACGACTTGTATATATTTGGTTGGCGCTATCTTAAGAGTCTCCAATACCTCCACATTAGAACCTGCAAGTCTTCCCTTTTGAAGACCTGCAGTGAGCTTTGTGGCAAAATATGTAAGAGCCAATACAAATATGAATATCAGAGTCACAGTCAACAACTGCCCAATGGAGTCAACCCTTTTTGATGTCGATGATAAAAGCATACTCCCTAGCCTACAACCTTCCTAACAGCCTCCAGAACACGCTCCGCCTGGAAAGGCTTTACGATAAAGTCTTTTGCACCAGATTGAATCGCCTCGATAACCATCGCCTGCTGTCCCATAGCAGAACACATAATCACATTTGCTCCCGGATCAATTGCTTTGATTGCTTTGAGTGCCTGAATACCATCCATCTCCGGCATTGTGATATCAAGAAGCGTCAAATCAGGCGACGCTTCCTTGTATTTGTCAACTGCAATCTTGCCATTTTCTGCCTCAGCAGCAATTTCATAACCGTTTTTTGTCAAAATATCTTTAATCATCATCCTCATGAAAGCAGCATCATCTACAATCAGAATTCTTTTCCCCATAATAACTCTTTTCCTTTCTAAAATCCTAAATCACTTTTTAAATTATTCTATTCATTTACTTAATTATTTCCATAATTCTCACACCGAAGCTTTCCTCGATGACAACAACTTCTCCTTTTGCAACAAACTTGCCATTCACAAGCACATCAATCGGTTCTCCGGCAATCTTATCAAGCTCAATAATCGTACCAGGGGCAAACTCCAGAATATCTGAAATAGATTTGCTGGTTCTTCCCAGCTCCACTGTTACCTCCAAAGGAACATCCCTGATGAGACCAATGCTCTCAGCACTTACCATCTCACCCTGGCCCTGTGCAAAGTTCTGGAACTGCGCAGGCTGTATATTTACATTTGGCATTCCATATCCCATCGGCATTCCCATCTGCGGCATTGCGTATCCCCCCTGCGGCATTCCCATCTGCGGCATTCCATATCCACCCTGTGGCATTCCCATCTGCGGTGGCATTCCCATATCCATACCACCCTGTGGCATTCCCATCTGCGGCATTCCCATATCCATGCTTGGAGCTGGTGCGGGTGCTGGACTTGGTGCTGCTGGCGCGGGTGCTGGACTTGGTGCTGGTTCTGACCCGCCCATTTGCTGTGCCATGAAAGTCTCGTATACAGATTTTGCAAAATCGAGCGGATACAACTGCATCAGTGTCGAATCTACGAGATCATCAATCTGCATTCTGAATGATATCTTAACAAATCTGTCCTCAAGGAACGGTGACAGCTCCCTCGGCTCCTTGGAATGCAGATCAACAAGACTTGCCTCTGGCGGGCTGATATCAATCGTTTTGCCAAGCATTGAGGAAAGTGACGTTGAAGAAGATCCCATCATCTGATTCATGGCTTCAGAAATCGCGCTTAAATGCAGCTCGCTGAGCTCACCTTCCACATTCGTACCGTCACCACCCATCATCAAATCGGTGATGACCTTTACATCATGTTCTTTTAATACCAGAATGTTCGTGCCATTTAATCCAACTGTGTATTTGATCTGAATAAATACGCATGGTCTTTCGTAAGCATTTAATACATCCTGCCAAGTACACATTTCTACAACAGGTGTTGTGATATTCACCTTTCTGTTAACAAGTGAAAAAAGTGTTGTGGCAGAGGTACCCATACTGATGTTGGCCACCTCTCCTATCGCATCTTTTTCTATATCGGTGAGATCATCTCCAGTCGGACCAGTCTCTGTAGTTCCAGAATCTGCTGATAAATCCACACCATTTAACAATGCATTGATTTCATCCTGAGACAACATACCATCCATTGTCTTATTCCTCCTCCCTCACTACTGATGTTACCCTTACTGCATATGCCTCTTTGCTTGCGCCTGGCACAGCACTAAATTTCTTAATATCTCCCACATATACATCCAGTTCATCATCAATCTTAGAGTCAAGTCGAATGATATCACCTACTTGTATATTTACGAAGTCATTAACTGTTATGACACTCTTTCCCAAAACTGCCTTAACAGGAACATCCACTCTGCGTATCATTGATTCAATGAACTGCTCATAATCCTCATCGTCCATCTTCTGCAGGCTGGAATACCAAAACTTCGTATTTAATCGGTCCATAACTGATTCCAGTGTGAAGAAAGGAAGACATACATTCATCAAACCTTCCACTTCACCAATCTTAACATTCATGGTCACAAGGGCCACCATGTCGCTTGGTGAAATAATCTGAGCAAACTGCGGATTCGTCTCGATTCTCTCGAGATACGGATTTACTTCCGCGACATTTTTCCATGGTTCTCTGAGAAGCTGCATACAGATGACCATGATGCGCTCTATGATGCTCATTTCTATTTCTGTAAAATCCCTTGCTTTCTCAAGTGCTTCGCCTCTTCCTCCCAGCATTCGGTCGATGATCGCATATCCCAGTCCGCTTGTCAGCTCCATGATGATAGAGCCCGGCATCGGTGAGAAATTGACCACGGTAAGTAATACCGGATTGGACAACGCATTGGAAAACTCCGCAAAGGTTACAGTTTCGGAACTCGCAACATTTACCTGTACATTTTTTCTAAGGTATACAGGCAGGTTGGTCGACAGCAATCTTCCATAATGATCAAAAATCATGTTTAAAGTTCTTAAATGTTCTTTTGAGAATTTAGCAGGCCGGCTAAAGTCATAATTCTTGGCTTGTCGCTCGTCCTTCTCCTGCATATCCTCAACGTCAATTTCGCCGGAGCTCAAGGCTGCCAGCAAACTGTCTATCTCGCTTTGCGATAATACCTCTCCCATGTAGTTAATCACCCCCTACATATTCATAATCCTATCAATTAATTCCCCTTATTTTACCATGAAAGTACAAGACGGCCTTCATAGCACTAATTGTACAAGAAGTTATATGATACATCGTAAATAAACGTGGAGCCAAAACGTTCCTGAAGTCTGGCGAGAATTTCTGCCTTAATCGTTTCAGAACTGCTCCTTGCTTCATCCACTGTATAATTACCCATGACAGCAAATACAATGTCTTTGATAATACCATCCATTTCAGACATTGTGTCAGCATAATTTTTGTAATCCTTGTTCTTTGTGTCCATAGAAAGTGACACACTGCCTACAGCATAATGATCTGCGCCATCCTCACCCTTCTTTAAAGGAATTGTAAGTTCACCGTCAACATTGTGAACCGCTGTGTCAGCCATAGATATTGATTGTGTAATCTCCGACTGCGGCAGCCCGTTAATTTCAATTCCGACAATCGTCGCAATATCGGACACCAGTGCTGCCGTCTTCTTAGAAGCACTCGACACACTTACCATCATAATCGCTGACAGCACAATATTGACAACAAGTAGCGCCAGAATAATAATTGATAACAGATTTCGTTTCATTTTGTTTTCCCCTTTCATTAACGCGCGCTTAGTGCGTTATATATTTTTATCTCAACCCGTCTGTTTTTTGCCCTTCCCTCAGGTGTCGTGTTATCGGCAATCGGCATATACTCCCCTCTGCCAGAATGCTTCACAGTACTTGGATCAAGTGCCGCATTTTCCTTCAGGTAATCAAACACCGCAAGCGCTCTGTAACTGCTAAGAACATCATTGTTCTCATACCGGCCTCCGTTCAAAGGCACTGAGTCTGTATGCCCCTCAATCTCAATATCCGAATCCGCATACTTCGTGAGCAGCACACCAATCTTATTCAGAACTGGCACGGCATCCGGCTTAATGTCAGCTCTTCCGGAATCAAACAGAAACGCACCGTTTAATGTAAGTGTAACATAGTCTGCATTAAAGTCCACATCTACCTGTTCCAGCATCATACTTTCTGCGAGTGCTTCCTCCATCTTCTCCGCAAGCGCCTCGGATAGTTTTAATTTCTCTTCCTCAAGCTCCCCAATCGCTTCGCGCAGTGAATCAATCTCTTCCCGTGACAGTTCGAGCTGCTCAGCTGCTTTCTGCAGTTCGTCCTCCGCAGCGCCGCCTGCCTTTGTCGGATCGAGGGTGTCAGAATCAGCTTCTGCTGTCTTACCACTCGTATTTATGTACTCATCAAGCATATTGAGCTGACTTACGCCCATACTCACTAAAACACCATCGCCAACAGCATTTGAACCAGCTCTGAAAATACTTATTGTCGACTGAAAAGATTTCGCAACTTCCTCAAATTTGGCCGCATCAACCTCAGACATAGAGAACAATAGCACGAAGAAGCACATCAGCAGTGTCATCATATCTGAAAACGTACTCATCCAGGGTGCCGGGGTTCCAGGTGGGAGTTTGAACTCTTCTTTTTTCTTTGCCATTAAGCTTCACCTCCGCCGCCTTCTTCTTGTGAAGGCCTCTCCTTAGGAGATAAGAATGACTTTAACTTCTCTTCAATAACACGAGGATTTTCACCTGCCTGTATAGAAAGCAGGCCCTCTATCATAATTTCCTTTGACTGCATCTCGATCGCATTGTTTGCTTGTAGTTTATTTGATGTAGGTGTACAAATCCAGTTGGCAAGCATCGAACCGTAGAATGTCGTGATCAGCGCAACGCCCATCTTCGGACCGATTGATGTCGGATCCGACATGTTATTTAACATACAAATCAGGCCAACCAGTGTACCAATCATACCCCATGCAGGTCCCATAGCACCCAAGTTGTCCCAAAACCCTGACCTTAATTTGTGTCTGCTGTCAATACTGTTCATCTCCGTCTCAAGGATTCCTCTTACCAGCTCTGGATCTGTACCATCTACGATCAGCATGATACCCTTTTTCATGAACTCATCCTCGAGATTTCCAGCTGCTTCCTCCAGGGAAAGAAGACCTTCCTTTCTCGCAACATTGGATAACTCAATAATTTTCGCGATCATCTCTGGGACATTGACATTGACTGGTTTAAAGATCAACGCCATACTCTTGAGACCACCGACAAAGTTTGCCATAGTCACTGACATCATCGTCGCAAAGACTGCTCCTCCAAAGGTAATAAGCGCTGATGGCAAGCTGAGAAAGTAACCAAAACCACTCATACCGCCTGCCGAATCGATCATACCATACAAAACCAGGACAAAGCACACAATCATTCCCACTAAAGACGCTATATCCACTCTTACACACCCCTCTTTTTCGTTAAGTTTCAATATGTTCAAAAGGAACAGTACGATCTCCGTGTTCCCTTTTCTCCATATGTATATAATACTTTAAGGTTACATAAATTGCAACAATTTTCTGAAAATTTTCTCAAACTTTCTCAATTTGCCCCAATAAATAAATCAATTACAAGGTTAACACATCAATTCAACACAGCTTTATTCTGCTTCTGCATTCAGTATTCCTCTAAAGTATTCCTGTCTTGTTAATTTTACTAAATTTTTGACTTCATGTCTACTTTCTTTGACAATAACTTTTTTTCCATCAGTTAACGTAATAACGGTATCTGGTGTCTCCTCAACCGTCTCAATCAGATTTGTGTTGAGTAATAGTTTTGTTCCATTGATCTTTGTCACCTCGATCATCTTAGTCTGCGTCTCCTTTCTCGGCAAATGTGATCTGCTTCCCATGCAGTCTTCCATATTCTGCCAGCCTGCCCTTATATTGTTCGATTTTATCCATCTGCCCTCTCTCGTTATAGATTGCAAAAATTCTCGCATACACATCGAAGACATTCTCACCCAGCTGCTCAAAATCCGCAGCATCCGTAATGCCTGTCAGAAAACCTATCGCAGTCTCGTCATCCTTGCACATGTACGCAGCTTTGCCAAATAAATACCGGAGTTTCGTTGTCTTTAGATACTCCCTGTTCATATCAAGCAGTCTGTATGCATCGCTGGAATTTCCGATTTTCATGAGACAGTCGGCATAGGATTCCAGACAGATACTCAAGAACTTTTTCTCTGGATTACGGTTGATTTCCAAACACATGTCATATGCTTCAATCGCCTTCACATAATCTTCCAGCACACTGTAGGACTGTCCAATCTGGAAATAAATATAGTCATCCATCCCTTCTACTTCTCCAAGAGAATTTAATAAAAGTTTTAGATTTCTTTCTTGTTTTTTCATCATTTCCTGCCTTGGAATGTCATAGCCATAATGTTTGACAATCACAGGCAAATGAAAAGTCTCCAGTGTCATCTCATCATAATTATGCAACTTCCTGGGTGAGATCTGCTCATGAATCCGAAATCGATACTCATAATAATTTTTATTGTAGAACCGGGGAACTTCATCCATCTGAATGCTTTCCTTTGCGATGCCATTCTCCTCTGTAGTATAGACGTTCCTGATCTCTACAACGCCGACATTTTTCGGATATTTCTGCATACAGGTGCGCAGCTTTGCGACATCGATTTCCTGCACATACTCATCACAATCCAGTATCAAAATCCAGTTATTTGATGCTTTGGACACTGCAAAATTTCTGGCAGCGCTAAAATCATCACACCATGCAAAATCAAATACTTTGTTCGTATATTTCGCTGCAATCTCCCGTGTCTTGTCCGTAGACCCTGTATCGACCACCACGATTTCCATGTCATATCGCAAAAGTTTCCTGAGACACTGCTCTATATGATGCGCTTCATTCTTTGCGATCATGCACACACTGACTGGTAATCCCGCCATAACCGTAACTTCCCCTCTTTCCTTTTTATCCTTCTTCCATAAGTTTAGGGCGGTTTTTGCCGCCCCGCAGTATGCATGGTTAACCTATTGCTGAGTGATATTCATTCTATATCCATAATTGATAGTATAGCACATATTGAAGGCAATGAAAAGATAAACAGCACAAAAAGCCACGAATAATTTCATTGCAGGCAATGATTTACATACCTGCAAGCGACCTCTCCACACACAAAGTCCCCCAGCCAATTCTGCTGTCCGGGCGCAGAGGAACTCCGGCAAGGGACTGTGCACCTCGGATAAGGCTTGCTTTCAAACGCTCCCCATAAAGAAAACGATCATTCCCACGAACAATTCCCCACTCCATCAAAAGTGCAGCCGCTCCTGTCACAAACGGTGCCGCAAAGGAAGTGCCTGACACCTGCTCATAACCTCCATTCGGCATTGGAACTGTGATACCTACACCTGGCGCTGTCAGATCAGGCTTCACATCCGCTACAATCTGCTGCCCGCCTGCTGTATCTGTTCTGCCATCGCTATAACTGTACACATATCCCCTTCCCGAAAAATCTGCATAGCTTTTGCGCGGCACATCATAGGCTCCAACAGTAACAGCACGCCTTGCCGTCGAGGGAATTGTGAGCGTCATCTCCGGTGTTGGCAGGAAAAATCCAGTGGCTGCACTTCTCGCCGCATAGCTTGGAAGATACAGCCTGTATTCCCCGGTCACCAGCGATACCGGAACGAGCTCCATACGCCACACGCCGCTGGTTATATAACTTCCCACTGGTATCATGTCGATAAAAATTTCCTGCTGCACATTATATGGAAGTGGTTTTCCCAGATAGCACAACAGCTGTGTCTGTTCCAGTGTCCGGCGGACTGCCTGTGCTTCCCTGATATTGGAAAGTTCCAGTGTCATCCGCTCCCCGCCAGGTGAGGTGATAATCAGATTAAAGATATCCTGATAAAACTTCCACAGCTGAATACTAAGTCCTGTCTCATAATCAGCCACAGCGAGTTCTACCACACGGCTGCTGTTCTGTACCACGCCAGCTGTATGCCCTCCCGATGCACCCTCATTTCCGCTTCCTATAATAATAGCACTCCGTCCAATCTCCGAAGCGTTATCAATAAATCGTTCCAACAGCGAATTTCCCTGATGATCACCATAGGTGTTTCCAAAACTGAGATTTATCGCTACTGGCCTGCCTAATTCCACGCCTAAATTAACTGCATAGTTAATCCCTCTCATCAATTGTGTTGTCCTTGGAAAAGAATCTGCCTGCGGGCTGCCTAGTCTGATAATCAATAAATCCGCCTTGGGTGCCACTCCCATATTTGTTCCGGCCGCCACACCGGCAACAGCCGTCCCATGCCCCGACACGTCAAAAACAGGCACCAGCCTTTGACCGCTCTCGCGCCCCAAAGCCAGTGCCTCATTAATCATCTCTCTTGTATAAAGTACACCCTCGCGATATCCCGGAGGCGGCAGTCTGCCTTGTTCTTCGTCAGGCTGCTGTGTCTGATCCCATATTGCCACAATGCGTGTATGCCCATTCGCGCTGTGAAATTCGGGCAGAAAATAATCAATTCCGCTGTCAAGTACAGCGATGATCACATTTTCCCCCGTAAGGTATGGCTCCTGCTGTGTCACCTGTGTAATGCAGGACTGTGCCTTCTCCAAATCATTCATACCAATCCTCACACCACAATTATTATATTGGTCTTATTCTTATCATATGCTGTCTAAACAGATTATGTACCGTCCGCAGCTCCATTATTTGCTGCTTCATTGTGGCAGTCACATATCTATTGGGGCAAATACAATGTCTAAATTATATTTTGAATTTGCTCATCAGCTCTACCATGGACTCCACCTGAGCCTTCTGCTGCTCACTCACTGCGGCAGTCTCCTCTGACGTTGCTGAGTTGTTGTCCACGATTCCTGCCACAACGCCGATGCTTTCATTGATGTGAGCGATACTCTTAACTTCCATCCGCAGCTTCTCCACAATGCCATTGATACGGCCTGTCGTCTCCTCCGCTCCCATCTTCACCTCTTCCATGTTTGCGGCCGCCTCACGCGATATCCTTGTTCCCACTTCCACAGACTGAACAGTCCTCTCAATCAGTTGAGACGTTTGTCCTACTGCGTTCTGTGACGCCTCTGCAAGCTTTTTCACCTGCTCTGCCACTACTGCAAAACCTCTGCCGGCCTCTCCTGCACGCGCTGACTCAATCGATGCATTTAAAGAAAGCAGATCAATCTCCTCCCCGATGTCCGATATCGCTGAGATAACTGCAATGATCTGCTCCGAACACTGGTTGATCTCCGCCATGGCTTCCCTGAGTTCATCCATTTTCTGACCTCCTACTACCAGTGTAGAACTTGCCAGATTGGATATCTTCACAGCCTCCTCAGCCTCTTTTTCATTGTACTCAATACTGTCACCAAGCTGTGACAACAGCATCATCAAATCGGAAACCTCTGTTGCCTGACCAGTACATGCTGTCGCCAGATCATCCGCCGCATAGGCCAGCTGCGCGGAACCGCTGTCTATCTCCTGCGCTACTTCCTGTATGGTACTTACCGTACTGCGCATCTCCTCCACGATTCTGTTTAAGGAATCCTTGATTTTTACGTATTCACCAACATAATTTTGTTTGACTTCCACAATATAATTTCCCTGTCCCATCTGTTCCAGAATGTAGGAAATCTCATCAATGATAGCCGCCATATTATCTTTCATAAACCGAATGGCTGCAACCATGTTTCCAACCTCACTGTCATCCTCCTTCAGATCAAAATCTGTGTGGAGATTTCCGCCTGCGAGCAGCGCCATCTGATCAGAAACCTTGATAATCGGGGTGAGGAGCTCTGTCTGCGAAAAGTGGGTCGTCCGCAGACACTGTTGTGCCAGCCTGATAAAACCAGCAAGAAAAGCAATGGCACAAACGATCTGTATTATCATAAACATCTTCTTGGACGAGTCCAGACGCTCCTGGATATCTGTAATGACCGTATCTGTCATGGCATTGATCTTCTGAATCGTTTCGGAGTACTCTTCTCCAAACACAAATTCGATTGCAGAGGCTGTATCACCTGCTGCCACTGCTGCCATCGCTTCCTCCTCGAGAGGTACCAGGTTGTTGGAAAGAGCAGCAATCTCATTGAGTTCCGCCCACTCGTGATCCTTAATGTTATTCGCCTCCAGACCTGCCCACGCGATATCCCTGTTCTTGTAAACATTTAACTCGTTCATATAATCATCATAATACATCGTATCACCGGAAACCGCATAAGACTGCACTGCCGTAGTCAGCGCCTTGGATCCCAGACGGTACTGGTTCAGGTACATCGTACTCTCCAGCTGCTCATTCGAGACAACCGCATAACTGATGCTTGCAAAAAACAACAGCACAAGCAGAACAATGCCAAGCACTAATGAAAAATTTGTCTGTTTTACAATCTTTCTCAAGCGCGCGGCCTGACTATTCTTTCCCAATATTTCACCGTTTGATATTTCATTCATTCTTTCCATACCTGCAACCATATCCTTTCCACTTACTACATAGCCCCTATTTGAAAAAAATACCATAACCATACTGCTGTTTCACAGTTACAAGCAAAAAAAGCTTACAAAATATCTAAATCGCACAACTTTTTCTGTGATATTCTTGGCAAATATTAACTATAATTATACTTGATAAATTAAATATGGTCAACCAATATTGCCAAAAATAAAAATTTTCTAAATACACGATTAAAAATTGAAAAAGACAGGCGGAAACTGCCTGTCTCTCCTTACAAAAATTCTCTGATGTCCAATGTAAGTTTTTCTTCAATGTTAATCAGCCTCTTGGTGATATCCCTTGATTTCTCGTCCGCTGCCTTGTACTGATTCAAATACTTGTGCAGTGTCTTAACCCCCATGTTGCAGCCATCTGTCATCAAGTCTGCGATCGTGTGATCCGACTCATTCATGACAAGCTTCATATTTGTCTTCATCCACGACATACTCTTTGCCATAACATTCGGCTCTTTTCCGTCATCGTGGTACTCTGTGAGCAGCGCCTCGATCTCGTTTTGCAATTTTTCGTGTTTTGCCTTGCAGTCCTCCAGACATTTGCGCAGCTTGTCATGACTCACATACTCCATGACCTCGTCAATCGATGACACGCCCATCTTAATCCCCGCATCACACTCCCGCAAGAGTCGGATTGTATCCTGTTCAATCATTATTTTATGCCTCCTGATTTTATAATATTTTTACAAAATCAGTATCTCCATCCCGCCAGTATTTATCCGCTGATACCACTTTCTATTTCCTGCAGGCAAATGTCTGAAACAATCCGACCGCCAGCAGTATGATCGCAATGATCTGTATGGTATGTCTAAGTCCCAGGGAAACAACGTCTGTTAACAAGATGGAACAGGCACTCATCAACATCCCGGCAGCCATGCACACGGAGATATTGCGGTATCTGCCGCTTCGTTCTATTCCAGTCAGCCGGACATCCAGTTCTGCAATCGTATCATTCAGTCTCATTAACGCATTCAGCAGTCCCGCCAAAAAGGCTCCGAGCAGAAGCGCAAAGGCATATCCCATCGGGATTCCCTCGACAGCTCCGCAGTACAGCTCGATAAAAATGCAGAGCATTTCTGCGATCGTCACCACCTTAAACATCCTGCGGATTTTTTTGTAGTGCTCAATGCTCGATTCCACATCTGTGTACAGCTCAAACTTTCCCTCAGACGCCTTTTTGCGCAAAATCACCCAATAGGACCATATCTGGACAATCTCGATTCCTGCGTCCTGCATCAGTTCCCTGTAATCACTGCTGACAGCAAACAGTCTGTCACCGAAATCAATCTGATAGACATACTCGCCTTTTTCGCACTTTTCAAAACTGTAAAATCCAGCAAAAAATCTTTTCATCGCCCATCCGTCCGCCGCCATCTGGTTCAGCCACTCTGTCTCTGCGTCCTTGTCAAAGTATAAACGATATTTTATCATTTCCTAACAGCTCCCCTCTCATTCACGATCCATCAGTTCTGCGTTTCTCAACAGTTCTTCCAGCCGTATCCTCTCCGCCTCAAAAACCTCTTTGCCCAAGTCCGTAATCATATATTCCTTTTTCTTTCTGGACTCTGTGTCGACACTGTAGATGTCAATCCACTTCTTTTTCTGAAGCGTCTGTATCGCACCGTACAGCGTCCCTGCACCCAGCACGACGCGCCCGTTCGTCAGCTGTTCTACCTCCTGAATGATTCCGTAGCCGTGATTCGGTTTCCTCACCGCCAGAAGTATATAATAGACAGCTTCTGTCAATGGATTCTCTTTTTCTCCCATATGCTCACCCCGTTTCAGATTTTTGTCCCTTTTTAATGCATATCCGGGGAAATTATGGTGTTACGACCGGCTTTCCATCCTTGTCAAGCAAGGGTGTAAAACCTGCTGCGTTTCCATTCCTGTGAAACACATAATTGACACCTGTTTCTGTATCAACCCAGATTTCAACCACATCAATCATTCCCTGACTGTAAACTTTCTCAAAACGTTCCATATCTGTTCCTCCTTATTCATCGTCTTACGATATATCGTAAACTGATATATCATACATTCAATATATCATCTGACGATATATTTGTCAAGAAAAAATCAGAAAATCTTTCTGATTAAAAATATTTCCATTCAGAAAGATTTCCTGATTTTCCCGTCTTGATTTCATGTAGACTATTTCTTCTTTTTGACTGGCCGGAGCACCTCATATCCGATTACCTCCGGATAGTGACGCTGATAATCCTGACAGACCTCCTCATTCCACTCATAACCATTTGCTGACGGATCAAAATTCCATGCCAGCGTCTCCACCCTGTTCATGACCTCCCCACAATCCTTCAGATAGTCAAAGGGCGGATGAAAAAATACCAGATAATCGCTTGCCGGAACTGTGCGGATATCGAACCCTTCCGGTATCACACCGTCATAGTCTGCCGGCACGCCAAATCCATAAAAGTACCCCTTTGTGCCATTATCATAAAACCATCCCGCTGTATGGCAGGTCACAATCGGGTGGGACACATGACTCATACTGTCGATCGTTCCGCACACCTTATCGCAGTCGTGCCGCCCGAAAAAGCTCCCATAATCGCCTGCCGCCTTATCCCAGATACCGATATACTTGTGCTCCGGAATGTGCTCGACCCTGACGTGGGCATCTGTCAAGAGTGTTTTGTTCATTGTAGTTCCTCCTCTATTCACATAATGCTCCGGGAGGAAAACAACCTGCCGGTTGGAAAGCACGACTGGCACTGGATTTTTCCGGTATGAAGCGGGTGTACACCCGTATGCGTTGACAAAAGCCCTCGTCAAAGCCTCCTGTGAGGAATATCCGTATTTTACCGCAATATCCAGTATCCGTTCATCGGTGTCGCGGATTTCCAGCGTTGCCTGCGCAAGCCGTCTCCCCGCGATGTAGTTACGGATTGTCATTCCTGCCACCTCATGAAACTTTACCGAACAGTAATACGGCGAATAGCCAATCTGTTCTGACATTTCCTGCAGGGACGGATTTTCCGTCAAATGCTCCTCAATCCAGCAGATCATTGTCTGTATCGCTTCATTCCACTCATACAAGGCTGTCTCCTCCCTCTCTCTGGTTACCTCAAAAGAATATCACAAGGCATGCCGCAGAATCTTGATGTGGGTTGCGAACACTTTCTACTCATACTCTGGCTTAAAATACACCATATTGGTCGTCCTCTGCGCTGTCATGTAGGCAAGCTCCATTCCGTACGCTGTGTACTCCCTAGGAATTAAGCAGATCACTTCCTTTCTGATTGTGTCGCCCGGCTCGATTCTGTCCTGCTCCAAAATCGATAAATCGCAGACGCTGCGCTCGATTCCCTGATAATTTTCAAACCTGCCGCTCTCCATGGTGGAATACAGCCGGAGCGGATAGTCGAACGCCATTGACGGTATTCTGTCGTTATCTTCCAATTTGGCATCACCAGCTATCAGAATCTCATACTGCAGTAACACGCATTGCCCCCCGTCAGTCTCCAACATGCCAAACGGCTCCTTGATTTCCCTGACTTCAACATAATGGTTGATGTGCTCCTTAATCTCATCCGCATCCCTGATGACCTGCGTGAAACGGACGTAAGCATCCATTGCGCTGCCCTGTTCCGTGAAAATATTAATCTTCGCCCACTCGTTCAGCGGAAGCGGCATGTACTTTTCCGTAAGGACATTGTAATACTCGATTCCGTTCTCCTGCGTCTTTTTCAGAATACGCGCAAAATCATAAGGTTCTGGCACGAGATCTCCGTCTGCCTCGTCTGCAAGCTCCGTCCCTACAGCCTGTGTCGCTTCTTCTATATGCTCTCCATTCTCATCATTCCTGCTTTCCTGGCCCGGCTCGCTCTCCTCATTTCCAACAGCCGGACTCCCAACCGTACACCCTGTCACTCCCAGCAGCAAAATGCATGCCAGCACTGCTGTACCTGCGTGCTGCTTTCTCCGCGCTGCGATCAGTGTGATGCGTTTCTTTAGTTCCTGCTTTCCTCCGTTCATTTCAGAAGCACCTGTAAACAGCCTCATATTGTCCCTCCTTCCTGCTCCAAACAGAATCAATGTCTCTCCGTAAGCCCTGCGCTCCTTTGTATCATATGTTCTGGTCACACTCTCATCGCAGGCAAACTCGCTGTCACGTCCCGACAGCAGCGCCGCCAGCCAGACAAGCGGGTGATACCAGTACAGACTGATGCACAGACAGCGCAGCACCGCCCATATGTGATCTCCGTGTCTGTAGTGTGTGTACTCGTGTGCCAGCACGTAACTGCACTGTTCCGGTTCCATCTGTGCTTTGGGCAGATAAATTGCCGGACGCACAACACCGAAAAGGCACGGTGTGCTGATTTCCTCTGTCTGATATACTGAAATGGTTCCGCGCCCTGCAAGCTTCTGGAACTTCCCGTCCGTTTCCAGCAGCCGCCTGCTCTTTCGCAGTCTTTTTGCAAACTGAAGATTGCTGCCTGCAAACACCGCTGCGCAGATCAAACCGCCGGCAATCCAGATTCCTTTGAGCCAGACGCCTTTTAACCACAGTTCTTTCGCCCGCTGTTCTCCCGTCAACTGTTCCCGCGTCTGACCTTCCTTCTCCTGTCCTGCCCCTGATACCACTGCTGGAGCTGCTGTATTCTGGCCTGTATTATCCATTTGACTCTGCTCCTGCCCATTGAGTGCCTGATTTTCCTGTTCTGATGCGGCCGTATGGTTGGCAGCATTCTCCTGACGATTGTTTTGCGCCTGTCTCCACACTTCACCTGCATTCACCTCGGACTCTGATGCGTCCTGCATACCATAATCGCCGCCCGGCTGCAGATTGTCCTGTCCTCCTGCTCCGCTCCCGTTTTCTGCCTCTGCTGCCCTGTAAACCACATGAAAGACATTTAATATCTGAAACGAATTGGAAAACTCCCCAAAGGACGCCAGCAGGTAAATGCCCACGACCAGCCACATTGCATAGCATACACGCTTCGATATTCTGTTGTAAAATATGGCGCGGAGCAACAATACCAGCACCAGAAAAATCGTTGTCGAAACAAGCTGCCCAAACGATTTATTTACCGTCATGCCCTCCCTCCAATCCTTCTAAAATGTCATATAATTCCCGAATCTCCTCCCTGGTGAAATCCCTCTTTTTTACCAGGGTACTCATCATCATACTCACGGAACCCTTGTAAACGCGCGACAGCAGATTCTCTGTCTCCGCCAGCGCTGCCTCCTCGCGCCTCAGCCTGGCATAATACTGTCTTGCTTTCCCGCCGTCCTCATAGTAAATGATACCTTTGTCCACCATTCTGCCAAGCAGCGTATTGACCGTGCTCTTGCTCCAACCGGGCTCGACTTCGAGCGAGTGAAACAGCTGCATGATCGTCCTCGGCTGCTGCTCCCATAGCTTCTCCATAATAATCCACTCGCTCTGTCCTAAAATCGTATTTCCCATCGCTATCAACTCCTGTTCTATTTTGTGCTACATGTGTCGACTATATTTTCACTATAACATCATGTATTACATGTGTCAACTGTTTTGTGCTTCCGATACTTTTTCTTTACATCCCTTTGTCAGAATACTATAATGATTGTAATGATAACGAAAGTGAGGCGTTTTATGGAGGATCTGAAATTTGAAGTCTTGTACAAAGACACTGTCACTGCATCTGTCGAAATAAAAGGAAACCAAGCGCACATCCGGCGTTTTGACGACTGTCCTATCCATTATCTGTTTCCCAAGGAGGAGATGGATTTGTATAGCGTTCTGGAAATCCTGGAAGGCAGATGTTTTCCCCGCAGCCGCGTCAATGCAGATGATTTACTGCGCAAGCTTGGACTTAAAAACTATCAGCCTCTCGACATTGTACGAAAAACACATGGTCTCATGCGGAATGATTATGTGTGGATTCGGTTTGAGGGGGAGCAGTTAAGCTATGATGATATAAAGA
>CAMWXA010000029.1 GCA_947178035.1 uncultured Lachnospiraceae bacterium
GTTCTCATTTGAGTCTTGGGGTCTCTTTGCCTGTTTCATTTTTACGTTTTCATGCTATACTGTCCAGAGTGTGTTGGAAAAATGCTCTGGTATAGACTTGAAACGTCGGGAAGGAGGTTTTATTATGCCATTTCCTATGCCTGCTGACACCAATTTTTCTATCGTAAAGCGGTCACTAGCTTCTGATTATGCGATGCCTACATTGGAAGCAGCCAGCGATTACTACGAAATAGGATACCAAATCTCTGGAGATAGGATGACAATCACGCCTGACTGCTCTTTCGCCCTGCGCGCAAACATGGTTGGAACAATGCCGCCCTATATCTATCACAGAACACTACCACTCTCCGATGTGCCATACATCTCCTACCTTGTCAAATTCAGGCCGGAGTTTGTCAGGCCGCTCACGGATGCCTTGGGGCAAAATGTATTGGATGAAATCTATTCCCAGCTGTTTAACCGCTTCGCTCCGTCAATACGCAGCCGGATTTTATTATATTTTCAGGAAATGCATGAACTATTTGAGTCAAACTCTTTTTTTAAAGATTTCCGGCTTCAGTGTATGCTCTGTGATCTTTTGCTTGCCGTGCTGAACAACCGGCTTCCCAATGATGCCGCAGACGGTATGCACCAAAATACAGGAGGTCAGATGATCCACAAAACACCGCTCTCGCCGTCCATTATTGATGCAATTTACTACATGGAACAGCACTATCAGGAAACCCCTTCTCTCGAGACAGTCGCGCAGCTGTCTGGGTACTCTGCCTCGCATTTTTCCAGACTATTCCATGCACAGCTCGGAAAACCGTATTCGGAGTATCTGACAAGAATCCGCATCCGCCATGCGCAGGACTTACTGCTTAACACAAAAAAATCCGTTACGGAAATAGCCTTAGAGACCGGCTATCTCCATACCGGAAACCTGAGTGAACAGTTTAAACAACAGACGGGCATGACGCCGCTGCAGTATCGGAAAGCCAATGCCTACACTCCAGCTCTTCCATAATGTGTATCAAGTCATGGATACTGCCCTTTTTCTCGATTATACTTCGCAGATGTATCATGACTTCATAATAGCTTACCTTGTCAGGCACCAGACCATCTAACACTCCTGGGTACTGTTCCTGCAGATTGTCCAGAAGGCATTTTACAAGCTGCTTGTTCAGTATCCTGTCATAATTTTCCCTGCACAACCGGACTGCCTCATTAACCATGGAACAATACATCTGCAGTTCTGTCTCTGACTGCTCTTTTTCATACTGTTTCTGCCGCAATACCTTGTCATAGGATACAATGCGGACTTCGTTCTGCTCCAGTCCTTCCATATCCATGATTCTGATGATTGGCAGAAGCATTCCTGTTTCGTCGGCAAGTTTTCTGCGGCACTGATTCACATAATCCGTTTTTAACCCCTCTACAATGCAGGGAACCAGACCAGCCCCCACTTCGATGCGCAATGGATCCGCGATCAGATTCTGTCTGATTTTTTTCTCCTCCAGAGCGTTTTTGTTTTCGCTGATTTGTATAATTTCTATCCCCAGCAGTGCATCTGCATGAACTTTCAAAAGCTGGCAGATTCCAGAAACCAGTGCGATATCAGGAAGGCTGGCGCCTCTCTCCCACTTCGAGACTGCCTGCGGTGTCACGCCCAGTCTCGATGCAAATTCTTCCTGCGTCATGTTCTGGTTCTGCCGGAACCTGCTGATGTTTTCACCAATATTCTGTAACATTTTGAATTCCTCCTTTGCTATTTGGTATCTCTATCATAGCTTATCATTCCCGCGTTGTAAAACAACTGGTGGTTTGGGAGTGGTTCAACCTTACTGTTCATGCCGACATTCAAAGACAATGTGAAAATTTATTCCGCAAGTGATTAAAAAAGCATCTTATCTATATACTCGATATATCCTTTTCTCGCCACTTCGTCCTTGTGGTCACGATACCAACGATAGGATTCTTTCAACCCCTCTTCCAATGGAATCGTAGCGTCTATCAGCTCTCCCTGTCTTGTCACATCAAGTTGGTACTCATATTCATAAAAGCTAAAGTATTCCCTCTGATTAATGTCCTGATGCACCTCTACATACTCAGCCGTGCGCCCTGCTGCGCGATAGCACTGTTCTACCCACTCCCGTACCGTGATGCTTTCCGCATTCCCGACATTAAAAATATGGTTTGACGGGTGCTTGTCCAATATGGCCTCTATGCATCTGCAAAGGTCACGAACATGGAAGAACTGCAGTTTCATAGCACCCTTTTTCGGAAGATAAAATTTGCGGTTCTGGTCTGCACACTCAAACACGAACGCCTCACGGTATACAATATTCATCGGTCCATAGAGATATGGCGGGCGAAGTATGTATGCATCGGGAACTCTTTTTATCAATTCCTCTTCCGAACAAATCTTGTTGGTGCCATAGGTTCCCCAATATTTATTGGGGCCTGTATGCTGGCTTTCCGCGAATGGATGCGGCAATGTCTCGGGATACACGGCACTGGAACTAATCAGCACATAATCCTTAAAGTTTTGTTTCATATATTCCAGTGCATCAAGCAAGTCAGATACATCTTCCCCTGTGTATGCGGTGACGTCCAACACAGTATCAAATACATACTGCCCTAACACATCCCCAAGCTGATGTCTGTCCGCTTCGATCAAAATCGTCCCCTGGGGCTGCGGGTGATGATTCCGGTTGAGCACATAGACCACATCCCCCTTGCCCGCAAAATATTCCGCGACATATCTGCTGACAAATATCGTTCCGCCTGTAACTAATATTTTTCTCATGATAAACCTCACATATTCTACATTTTATGACAGTAGTTTTGACAATTTTCTGAATCACTCCGTTTTGGACAGTTATTTATGTATGTCATCTTTGTAATGTTCCTTCAGCCAGTTTGCCACTCCGTCATTTTCATTGCTCTCAATGATCCCGCTGGCGACTGCTTTCAATTCTTCCACCGCATTCTCCACCGCATAACTTTCATCCGATATCTCTAACATCGGAATATCGTTGACTGCATCCCCAAAAGAGATCACCTTGTCACAGCTCCAAATCTTCTTTAATTTCTCAATCGCATGTGCCTTTGTCGCTCCGGCTGGCATAATCTCACAAAAATATTCCGGACGGTACAGTTCCTGCTGAATCGTACAGCGGTACCGCGCATCTTTTGAGAAAATATCGTAGACTGGCTGCAGCTCGTCCTTTTCCCCGACACATGTAAAGTAAAATATATCGCCCTGATACAATTCCTCCTGATTCGCGACAGGCCGAAGCCGCCTGTCGCCTTTCCTCAGATCAAGATACCGCCGGATGCCCTCGTTTTCCTGCCCGGAAATCCATGAAACCTTCTCGATGCCCTGAATATAAGAATACACAAGCACACTGATATTGTGCTCGCTGAGGAAACCGGACACACAGTTCATCTCTTCCCTGCTGAACCGCTCCTGCGACAAGATCGCACCCGTTGCAGGCTGGAAGATAAACGCCCCGTTATATGCGATAACCGGTATCCTGGTCGTCAGCCCTGCTGTCACCACGGAGGCAGACACCAGTGACCTTGCAGTTGCATAAGTAAACATCATTCCTTTTTCCACAAGTTCATTGATGATGTCAATGCTTTTTTTGTTGATGCGTTCCTTTTTATTCAACAAAGTGCCGTCCAAATCTGTTACATACAATATTTTTTCCATCGCCATCCTGCCTTTCTCTGATCATCCGGTTTTTTAACCGCCTTTTACTCCCAATCTCCTTACAGATTCCCATTCTGCCGCAGATCTGACACTGCTCTAATCCCAAAAATTCTGTCCATACTGCTATATATTATACCGCGATATCGCGCAGGACGCAATCGCTGCTTCTGTAAAAGCCACCCGGCAGACAAACCACCCGTAAAAACCAAAGAAGTGTAAGAAAAAACTAAAACAAAGTATTAACAATCACCAATACTCTATGATACAATATATGTATGTAATTGTGAAACCAAAACCCACAACCATAAGATTGGAGGCGTACTATGAAACAGAGAAGTATCTTCAGACAGCTTCTTGTACCCGTACTGCTGATCGTATGTATTCTCGCCGCAGCACTTGTGTCGGTGATGACAGCAATGTACTTTAACTCCTATGAAAAAGACATTTACGAGCGAGAGCAGGGACAATCAAAACTAATGGCGGGCGAGATCGGCACATTTCTTGACGGTGCTTATTCCGTGACGGAAGAGCTTGCTGTGAATCCAAGCATCCTGACAATGGATACAGATATCCAGACACCGATTCTCGCGGACTGTGTCGCGCGGAATTCTTATCTGGAGCTCCTGTATATCCAGGGAACCGACGGCATGCAGACAGGCCGTTCATCAGGTGAGCTGGCGGACCGTTCCACACGCTGGTGGTTTACGCAGATTATGGAAGAAAAAAAGTCCTTCATCTCCCAATCCTACTATTCTGTCAACACTGGCATGCCCTGCGCATCCATATTTTTCCCTATGTATGATGCTGACAGTATCATAGGCATCTTTGCTGTGGATCTAAAGCTTGACTACCTGCAGGATATTATTGATAACTTCTCAGACCGCGAAAACGGTGAGATATCCTTTGTCATAGACGGCGAGGGCGTGGTCGTGGCACACCCTGACAATCAGCAGATTGAGGAGCAGTATAATTACAAGACACTGAAACGCACTGTATCTGAGACAGACGCAAACGGCAATACCGTGACAGATGCAGATGGCAACATTGTGACGCGGGAGGAAACCTTTCTCATCTCAGAAGAATATCAGCAGGTGATTGCGGACGCGATGGCCGGCGGCACCGGAAGCACGAAGATCAAATGCGACGGTGATACGTACTATGTAAGCTACGCCCCCATTCCGTTAAAGGGCGACTCCGATTCCTGGTCTGTCATCACGCTCAGGGAAAAAACAGCGGCAATGTCCTCCGTGTACCGCACCGCGCTCATCTCTGTTGTTATTGTGTTCGCTGCGATCATCCTCGCGATTTTCATTATCGTCATCGTAGCGCGCAGACTGGTAAATCCAGTGGTGTCCATCACAAAGCTGATCAGCGATGCCGCAAACGGAGACTTTCAGAACAGAGCCAACGAAAACATTCCTAACGAGCTTGGCATTTTATCGCGTAGCTTTAATAATCTCACAGAGAAAATGGCAGGAATCCTTGTCACAGTTACGGAGTTCACCACCAGAGTTGTGGAGGGATCTGACAGGCTAAATGACATTGCTGGCGATATCGACGGAACACACCAGTCTGTCGAGCGGATTGCGCAGGGCACTCATGACCAGACAGAAGATGCCAGAAATGTGGTGGAGCGCGCAGCAGACCTCGAGGAGAAATTCAGGGAACTGCAGGAGAAGAGTGAGACCCTTCTGAATAATGCCAGAGACACAATGAAATCCGGCGAGCAGGGTACTCAGAGCGTCACTGGTTTGAAAAACAGCAACACTGTCACAGAGCGGAAGATGGAGGAATCGTACTCCAACATTATGAAACTGGATGAGCACTCCAGGCGCATAGCCGGAATCATCACCACAATCAATGAAATATCAGAGGAAACTGCACTGCTCTCTCTGAACGCCTCCATAGAAGCCGCGCGCGCAGGGGAAGCCGGCAGAGGTTTTATGGTTGTCGCAGAATCCATCGGAAAGCTTGCCGCCGATTCCCAGACCGCCACCCAGAATATCGAAGATATCATCAAGGAACTGTGTGGTGAAATCGTCAGAACAGTGGAAAATATCGAGGAAATCAGAAAAGATATCCAAAAGCAGTCAGAGATGGTTCATTTCGTGGAGGAATCCTTTGGGAACTTCCAATCGCTTGCGCAGATTACAAAAGATTCCGTCGGTGAGATGGAAATGCTCGTGGCAGAAATGCAGGAGCTTGACCGCGCCATGGTGGACGCAGCAGACCGCATACAGGATGTCTCACAGAACACGGCAAATGTCACACAGGATATCGCTGATTCCATGCAGGAACAGGTCTCCGAAATCCAGCGTGTCGCAAAGCAGGTGTATGATCTCTCTATCGAATCAGAACAGATCAAACAGCGCCTGAGCGGACAAGCGCAATAAATCTGTTATCAATACAGACAGAATCGGGCAGAGTCTCCTCTGCCCGATTCCATATTTATATTATTCCATTTCAGACAATTTTCTATTCAATCCTGCATTCTGCACCCGCATCTTCTACACATACAAAATATTTCTGATACGCCTGATACTCGCCCAGCTGAACCGGCATCGGAATCCCTGCCTCTGTCAGCGCAGAACCATAGTACCTCACTCCGGTTTCCGCATCCTGATAGACTGCATCTGGTTTCAAGCCTTTCAACCGCACATAGCTCACTGTCATATTTCCATGAATCTCCTGCATCACCACATTCAGCAGCGCCTGTTTCTGATCCTCCGACACAAACGCCCACGCCGCATACTCGTCCTCAAACGGGTTGGATAGGCGGTAATAATCCCCTTGACAGATTAATGTCTCATATTTTTTGTAACTTGCAATCTGACCTTTGATTTCTTCCTTTTCCTCATCTGAGAGTGCCGCAGGATTCAGCTCATACCCAAAAGTGCCTGCCATCGCCACCACTCCTCTTGTGTGCAGACTGGTGCTTCTCCCTGTCTGATGGTTTGGCACTGCGGACACGTGGGAACCGACAACCGAAACCGGATAAAAGAAGGAGGTTCCGAACTGAATCTTCAGCCGGTCAATCGCATCGGTGTTGTCACTGCACCAGATCTGCGGCGTGTAATACAGCATACCTGCATCAAATCTGCCGCCGCCTCCGCTGCAGCCCTCTATCAGAAGATCTGGATATCTCTGTATCAGTTTCTCAAGAAAATCGTATACACCGGTCACATAGTCATATGTGACCTTTCCCTGCTCCCTCTTCAACGAATAGATATCCGTGAGATTCCGATTCATATCCCACTTCACATATTCAATATTTCCCTGATCCAGCACACCGCAGATCTGATCAAAGATATAGTCTCTCACATCCTCCCTAGAAAAATCAAGCACCAGCTGATTTCTCCCCCGGACCGGTTTTCTCCCCGGCACTTGTATCGCCCAGTCCGGGTGCTGCCTGTAAAGCGCACTGTCCTCCGATACCATCTCCGGCTCTATCCAGATACCAAATTTTATCCCAATGTCATTGATGCGCTGGATCAACTCTCCCAGAGAACATCCCAGCTTCTCCTCGTTGACCTGCCAATCGCCGAGACCGCTGTCATCGTCGTCCCGCTTTCCAAACCATCCGTCATCCATCACCACCATATCGATGCCAAGCGCAGCCGCTTCCTTTGCCAGACCATAGATCGTGCCGCCGTCAAAATCAAAATACGCCGCTTCCCAGCTGTTAATCAGCACCGGTCTTGACTGTCGACTGTATTTTCCCCTGCAGAGATGTTTTTGGATACAGTGATGGTACTTTCGGGACAAATTTCCAAATCCCTGTGCCGAATAGGCGAGAATCGTCTCCGGTATCACCAGCGTCTCTCCTTTTTCAAGCGGATAGTGGAACAGGTCGCTGTGCAGCCCCATCAGGACTCTCGTCTGTCCATACTGGTCCTTCTCCGCCTCGCACATGAAATTGCCGCTGTAGACAAAGACCATACCATAACAGCTCCCTGTGTCCTCCGCCGCATTTTTATCCGCGATGATCACCGCCGGATTGTACTGATGACTGGAAGTCCCCCTGCGGCTTCCAATCGTCTGGCATCCATGCGCAATCTCCGTCCGCTGGAAATTGCGCTCCATCGCATGCCGCCCGTAAAAACTGATCAAATCATAGTCTCCGCTTATAAAATCCAGACACGTCGATGCTGCTTTTTCCACATATATCCGGTCTGAACCAGAATTTGTGATCGCAGCGCTTCTCGTGATGATGTCCTCTTTCTCCAGCACACCATACCAGAGCTTCGCCTGTACCCCGCTGACTGAATCCTCCAGCAGAATCTCCAGGGTATCTGCCTCATCGTCAGCCGCATACACAGCAGGCAGTCCTTTCAGCGCATATTTTCCCTTTTTGATCTCATGGCTGACATATCGCAGATCACAGTACTCAGAACCATCTGCATTGCGTATCACCAGGGCAGTGCTGCGGTAATCTCCCGTCCCCGCCTGCGGATACTCCTGCGGCAGGGCATCCATGGAATACGTCCTGTCATTCCCGGCATCCGCCGGGTTCCCTGAAAACCCCCTGTCATAGTAGGTCAAGAGATAGTCCATATTTCCGGATACTCTCGCACCATAATACAGATGTAACAGGAAACCCAGCGAATCCACTTTCATCTGATAAGTTGTATGTTCTGTGTTTAATGTAAATAATTGTTTTTCCTGTTGGTACTGAATTGCCATACTTCATTTCTCCTAAATACACCAAATTTTTATTTTACTGCGCCATTCACGACACCGTTCAGAATCTGTTTCTGACAGATTAAATAGAAAATTAAAATCGGAATCAATGACAACAGATACGATGCAAATGCCAGGTTATAATTTGTGCCAAACTGTGTCTGGAAGTTTAACTGTGCCAGGGGCAGTGTATTCTGCTCTGAACCTGCCATGATCACAAGCGGTGTCATGACATCATTCCAGACGGACAGGGCTGTCAGAACTGCCACAGTCGCATGCATCGGACGCATAATCGGGAAGATGATCTTCCAGTACGTTCTCCATGTCGATGCCCCGTCTACCTTTGCAGCCTCCTCGAGCGCCATCGGAATATTGACAAGATATCCCGAATACAGAAGGATATTCATCGGCATATAAAACACGACATATAAAAGGATCACGCCGAACCAGTTTGACAGTCCCATCTCTGCGGTCTGCTTTGCCAGAGGCATCATCAGGATCGCAAACGGAACAAACATACCGCTGACAATAAACAGATAGACAAAGCTGTAGAATTTGCTGTGGCTCTTATTTCTTCCCAGTGCATATCCCATCAGGGAATGAATAATGATGGACAGCACAACTGTCAGTATCGTGATGAGCAGACTGTTTTTGAAGGAATTCCAAAAGTCTGTCACCCGCATTGCCTCCCTAAAGTTGTCGAGACTCCATGTCTTGGGCAGTGATAAAATTCCACTGACACTGGTTGTCATTTCCGAGGGCTGCTTAAACGCAATAATCAGCGTCATATACAGCGGAAAAGCGATCGCAGAAAGACCTAAAATCAGCACCACCATTGCAGTCCAGTTTGTTTTCTTCGTCATACCTTCCTTCATCATAGCTGCTCCTCCTTCTTACCGGTAAATTTCATCTGCGCAACGGAAACCGTCACAATCACCAAAAAGAATATCACTGCATTCGCACTCTGAAAACCAAACTGTCCCCCTGACATACCATTGTTGTAGATCAGGTATGAGATCGACTCCGTACTCTGTGCCGGGCCGCCTTTTGTCAGCGCCATGATCTGATCAAACACCATCAGGAAATTTTTCACACACAATACCATATTAATCGAAAAGAATGGAATAATCAATGGGAAAGTTAAGTAGCGGAACTGTTTCCATCCAGTAGCGCCGTCCAGGCCGCCAGCCTCGTACACATCCTCCGGCACCGTCTGCAGACCGGATATATAGATGATCGTGTTCATCGCCACTGCCTGCCATGCGCAGACCACCATAATACCAATCCATGCCGAATCCGGGTTGGACAAAATGCTTGACCCCAGGGATTCAGAACCGATCATGGAGCCAAACGCCGGAAGAATATAGGTAAAAAAGTAATTAAAAATGTAGCCTACGACAAGTGCTCCCAGGATATTGGGCAGAAAGTAAGCACCCCTGAAAAAGCTCTTGGCACGTATCTTGCTGTTCAGCGCAAGTGCCAGGGCGAGACTCAACACATTCACCACAACGGTTGTCACAATCGCAAGCTTAAACGTGAACAGATAAGACTTGCCGACACGCGCGTCAGAAAACAGGTCAATGTAGTTGCGAAAGCCTACCCAGTCATATGTACCAAAGCCCTTGAAATTTGTAAAGCTGTATATCACGCCGCGAATCAGCGGAATTGTGTTAAAGCAGACAAACAGCGCCAGTATCGGAATCGTAATCAGCAAAAATGTCCTTTTTCTCTCATTTTTCATATTCACACACCCCTTCTCCTAATTTCCATGCGTTCGCTCATAATCCTGTACCATTCGGATAATATCCCTGTTGTAGCGCAGCCAGTCCGTATCAAATTTCTGCAGGAATGCATCTACATCTTTCTGCAGCAGAAACGTCTGAATCTGCGCGTCAACTGCCATCTCCGACGGATAGTAGTGATCCTGGTAATCGGTCATCCTGCCCTCGGCAATATGCTGGTTCATGCCGTCAAGCATTGGCGACAATGTAAAATCGCCCTCCTTGCATGGAATTGCAATTTGTGCATCGATGTACTGCTGGATATTCTCCTCCTCATAGAGGAAATCAAGCACCTCATAGGCCGCTTCCTTGTTCTTACAGTCCGCCATCACGCAGAACTGAAGGTCGATTCCGGAGTTCAGTGTATTTTGCGCTGCATCATCATTCGCCGGCATAACAAAAGAATCGATATTCAAATCCGGATTCACCGACAATATCTGGGGAATCGCATAACTTCCGATGGGATACATCGCAGCCTCTCCCCTGGCAAATGCAGTGCAGGCGTCATTGTAACCGTACGCAAACGGATCACCCACGGCGTACTGCAGCAGATCCAGGTATTTTTCCGATACTTCTCTGTACTCCTCTGCGAATGTCGTCTCACCCCTGTTTACCTGCTTTGTCACATCGGCGGGTGCAAGGCTGACCGCCATGGCATTCCAGGGTGCAAGACAAGTCCATGTGTCCTTGAATCCGAAATAAAAAGGCAGAATCCCCTCCGACTGAATCTCGTCACACAGCGCTGTGAATTCCGTCCAGTTCTGCGGAATCTCCCATCCGTGCTCCTCAAATAAATCCCTGTTGTACAGGACACCCGCCGCGTTCGCCACATACGGAACTGCGTATGTACCCTCCGTCGGAACCAGCTCCAGCGCCTCGTCAATATCCCGATATGCCTGCTTGATGTCCGCAAGTCCCGCATAATCCGAGACATCTGCAAGAATCTCGGCATCCACAAAATAGGAGTAGTTGATATCCCCTCCGATTCCGATAATGTCGGGATAATCCTCACGGATAAACCTCGTTCTTAAAATTGTCATTGCGTCGTTTGGAGAACTGATCTTTAATTGAATATCGTCGTGCGTCGCATTAAACTGTTCTTCCAGCATCTCAAAATAGCCTGCTGCTTCTGGTTTGTACTGGACGATTTCAATCACTGTCTTGTTGCTGTCACCGGAAGCTGCGCATCCCTGAATGCCTGCCGCCGCTGCCATACAGCATAATGATATGCCAATGTGCCCTATTGCGTTTCCTTTCATGTTTTTTTCTCCTTTCTTTTTTTGATAGCACTATCTTAACATATCATTATGCTATCCGTAAATGGCTCTATTTTGCACATTTTATACCAAAATGCTGCTTTAGCATCATTTACTTGAAGTCGCCTAGCATTATGGTATATACTGATACTGTTCCTTTGTGCAAAACCATTCTTTATAACATTCTTACAAAGACAAAAGGAGAAGCCTGTCATGAGTGAAGTCATTTTTTCTGTTTTTCCCAGTGAAAATTTTATCGATTTGGGGTTATACCAGTTTGGCTGGGAAAAGTGTGATCCCTCCCATTCGTTTGGTCCTGCTGCCCGGAATCATTACCTGTTCCACTACTGTATCTCCGGTACCGGCACTTTGATTGCCAACAATACCAAAGGAGAGTCCATCACCTATTCTGTCAAGAGCGGACAGGGATTTATGATCTTTCCGAACCAGATTAATATGTATATCGCTGACCGCGAAATCCCGTGGGAGTATGTGTGGATTGAATTTGACGGTCTTCGCGCGAAGGAGACAATCGAACTGACTGGACTAAGCCCTGACCAGCCAGTCTACAAGGCGCGCTACAAAGACCTTGCTGAGACCATGAAATCAGAAATGCTGTATATCGTCAACCACAAGGAGGAATCTCCTTTTCATCTGATCGGACACCTCTATCTTTTTATAGACAGTCTGGTCCGCTCCTGCAGCCTGACACAGCTGAGCAGGGGAAACCATCTGCGCGACTTTTACATCCGGGAGGCGGTCGCTTTTATCGAAGAAAACTTTCAAAACGCTATTTCCGTGGAGGATATCGCGGCTTCCTGCGGTTTGAACCGGAGTTATTTCGGCAAGATATTTCACGAAAATATGGGAAAATCCCCGCAGGAATTTCTCATCTCCTACCGCATGACAAAAGCTGCTGAGCTCCTAAAACTCACCAGCTTATCCATCTGTGATATCAGCAATGCAGTGGGCTATCCAAACCAGCTGCACTTTTCGCGCGCGTTCAAGAATGTGTACCATATCTCGCCCAGGCAGTGGCGGTATGAGCACGGATCTGTGTCCCGCGAATAGTCGATATCTATCATTTGCTATGTCTCAGTCCCTGGTCCCGTAAATTAGCTGGTATCCATCATATGCTATCCCTCAGCCCTCTGTCTGCAAAATACGCTACGATCATTCTCTGAACTGTTTCGGGATACATCAGCAGCTGATATGCATAGCCGCCCTGACTGACTTTATCGATTGTTTTTATTCCCAGTTTTAATCCTTGCTCTGTCTGTACTTTGGCGTATCCCTCCGGCCTCTGTTCCTCTGTGGTCAATCCCGCTTTCACAAGACAGTCCCATATTTCAGCAATTGTAACTTTTTTCACATTGACAGCGCTGCAGATGCGATTCAGCTGCTCCCTGATGTCACTTATATAATAATATTGCGCGTATGAAAACTGTTCTGCGTCCTCCCGATTAAGGTAAAATGCTTCCTTTTGTCCCTTTTTCACAATAGGTGCGGACACCGTTTCCTCATCAATCTGTGCACTGAAAACCGCATTTGGGTTTTCAGTCATAAACGCTGCAATCTCTTGAAGAAAGCGCTTTCCATATTTCTGATATTTATTTTCACCGACACCTGATACTGCAAGCATTTCCGCCTGATTCTTAGGCGCCTTGGCACACATGTCGATCAGCGTCTTGTCACTGAAAATAATATATGGCGGCATTGCCTCCTCCTTTGCGATGACCAGACGCAGCTGGCGAAGTCTCTCAAACAGATCAAATCCTGCGCCCGTGAGCGCGTCTGTCTTTTTCTTCTTTGTCCTGTTTACTGTCTCCTCCCGCTCCTGCGCTTTTCTGATAATCACATGTGTATCTTCCTCTTTTAGCCGGCGGATATCCCCCATCTGAAGCACACTGTACTCTCCGCCTGTCTGGACAATATAGCCTTCCGCCAGCATCTGATCGACCAAAAGCCGGATATCCGTCTCACTCCTCTGCTCCAAGGCTCCGTATGATTTGAAGGTGTTGGCGCCTATCTCTTTTAATCTGGCGCGGTTTGCACCGAGCAGGGTTCCTATCACAATATTCAATCCATACCGGCCTTTCGTCTCGGCGACACAGTTAATTACCCATTTTGCATCCAGTGTCATATCCTGTTCGTAATATTCCCGATGACAGTTTCCGCAGTTATCGCAGGGGGCAGCCGCCCTCTCCCCAAAGTATTCCAAGATATAATTTCTAAGGCATGTAGTGGCTTTGCAGTACCCTTCCATGACCTGCAGCCGGTGAACATCCCTCTGTTTGACCAGTTCAATATCATCCTGGTCCATTCCTTCAAACTCTTTCTTTTCCAGCAGATATTTGTTGATCATCACATCCTGCGCGGAAAACAGAAGAATGCACTGTGCATTTTCACCGTCGCGTCCAGCACGTCCGGCCTCCTGATAATAGTTCTCCATGCTCTGCGGCATATTATAATGAAGTACAAACCTTACATTGGACTTGTCAATTCCCATGCCAAACGCATTGGTCGCTATGACGATCTGTACCCTGTCATAGATAAAATCATCCTGGTTTTTCTTCCTTGTCTCATTGTCTATACCCGCGTGGTAGCGCGTCACTGAAACACCGCTTTGCAGCAGCTTCCCATACAGGTTATCTACATTTTTCCGCGTTGCGCAATATACTATCCCACTCTCGTCCGCATGCTTTTGTATGTAATCAAGGACAAAATCATCTTTGCGCTTTCCCGCAATATGCTCCACGCTGTAATACAAGTTTTCCCTGTCAAAGCCAGTGACAACAACCCGGGGATTTTGGAGTTTCAGGATACATTCAATATCTGTTTTGACCTCCTTGGTGGCAGTTGCCGTGAAAGCACTCACAATTGGCCTGTCTGTCAGACTGTCTATAAACGCGACGATTTTCAGATAGCTTGGTCTGAAATCCTGTCCCCACTGCGAAATACAGTGCGCTTCGTCGACTGTGACCATCGAGATCTTTCCATTCTGTGCAAACTGCAGAAACCCTGCGGTTTCCAGCCGCTCAGGTGCCACATAGATGATCTTATATCTGCCTTCCGCAGCAAAACGCATCGCTTTTGCAATCTGCGTCTCTGTCAGTGACGAGTTGATGAATGCAGCATGGACACCTGCTTCATTCAATGCTTTTACCTGGTCCTGCATAAGGGATATCAACGGTGACACCACAATTGTGATACCGGGAAGCATCAGTGCTGGCACCTGATAACAGATCGACTTGCCCGCACCAGTCGGCATAATAGCCAGTGCATCCTCTCCTGACAAAATGGATTGAACAATCTCCTCCTGTCCACTTCTAAATGAATCATAACCAAAGTATGTTTTTAGTATTTCCGCAGCGTTCATCTCTACTCCTTCCAACAGCCCTTATCTTTGACTTAACAACCGAACTCATACCACTGCCACCTCTTTCTCTGGAATCGTCTCTATCATCATAAACAGCTCTGCATCCAACGCCTCTGTCGCAGCAGGAACCGCATACGGAATCACGGCACACCGGTTACGGAATCCATGCGGTCCTGTCTCCGAATCTGGTCTGCCCCCCATCATAAGCATTGCCGTTCCTCCCTTTTTCGGTTCCGGGACACGATCCAGATACGAGATAGGATAAAAGTGTGCACTGAGATTCTCTTTTGTACATTCATACTCTACTGTAAAATAACCCATTCCCTCCGGGCAGTCCGCCTCGATTGACGATAAAGCCATCTTTTTCATTTCTTCAAATTCTTCTTTTGTGACATGCTGCAGCGCTTTTTCCTGATACTGCGCATCCGCAAACCGCTTCCGCTCTTCCACAAGCGGCTCCATCATGTTCACCTGATTGATATAGCAGACGATATCTTCCCCGCCCTCTTCCAAAATAAAACACAGCTGATTCGTCTTTCCCCGCTCTAACCGCACAGCCTTTTGTATGATGTAAGATTTGTGTGTCGGTCCCAAAGTTATCCGTCCGATTTCTCCTGTCAACACAGGGAGCGTTTCATAAGAATCTTTTAAGTGCAGTGCCGCAAGTCCCATGCAGTTCCATTCCAGACGATAAAAGGGGGAATCTTCCGATAATCTCCATCCCTTCTCCATCATCTGCTGAAAAAAGAAATACGCTTCCGCATACTCCATCTGAGCCAGATTTCCGCCAGTTCCTCCTTGAAACACAAATGTATCTTCTCCGATTTGAATCCTGCTGATTTGCAATGCGCTCCCGACATGTGTGTCCGCTGATTTCAACAGAGACGCTCTCTTTGTCTCATCCGGCTTCCATACGGGATTCTGCTCCAACGGCTGCTGCTGCTCCTCCAAGATGTAAAGATATGTCCCTTCCTTTTTCCGCCCCATACCGACAACGTGAATCTGCCCGTCATCTATGGAGATGTCCCTTCCTATAATACTTACCTCCTCAAAGCGAAATGCTTCCATATATGATTGAAATGTACCGCAATTCATCTCCTGAAATCTCCCCTTTCTCCTAACACATTTTTCCAGATGCCATGATCCTGGCCATCATCCCATCTCAAACGCATCGAGCGATATCTGCCTGTAAACAATGTCATTCTGTATATCGGCTATAAAGCTGTTCAAGTCCACCACATCCCGAATCACACGCACCCCATTCTGCCGCGCAAGCCATCGATTGCCGGAGGAATACCGCACAAGCTGGCTGTCGATACAGGCCAGCCGCCTTCCCTGTCTGATAGCGTACCTGACAGTGTGCATCGTACCGCTGTCACACTCCGCCTCGATCACAATCACGCCGTCACTGATTCCGCTCTGCAGGCGGTCTCTCTCCACATACTGGTATCTGCGGACTGGTGTCCGGGCTGGATACTCACTGAGCAGACAACCCCCGCCGGACAACAGCTTTTCTGCAAGTTCGATGTTCGTATGCGGCACAATCTGGTCCAGCCCGCAGGGCATGACCGCCACACCGTTTCCGCCAGCTGCCAGCGCGCCTCTCAGTGCATGCGTATCACAGCCCAAAGCGAGTCCGTTCACCACACTGATTCCTCTTCTGCCCAGCTCACAGCCTGTCCGGTATGCAGCCTCTGCGCCCCGCCCAGACACATGTCTGCTGCCGATCACTGCAATCTTCAGACTTTGGTTGATACTGCTGATATCTCCCCTATAATATAATTCGGACGGCGGCTTTGCTATCGACAAGAGCCGTTTCGGATAATTCGCATTCCTCCGGTCCGTACATCTGATTCCATACTGTTGTATCATCGGTTGTCACATCCAATCAGCCAGTTCGTTATCTGATATGATCGCACCATCTTAAAATATGGTCAAATCTGATTTGCAGCTTTCCTTCATAAATATTTACCGGCACTGGCCTGGTCAGATCGTGCCTCTGTGCGTAGATATCTCCCTCGAAGAAAAAGACAAGCAATTGCTTTTTATATGGGTCAAGAATCCAGTATTCGCGCACCCCGGCATTTTCATATTTCTCGAGCTTTTTGAAATAATCTTTCCGCTTTGTCGATGGGGAAACCACTTCCAGCACAAAATCCGGCGCTCCAAACACTCTTCCTTTCACAATCTTCTCATTTTTGCAGAGTATGAGGACATCCGGCTGTACCATCGTTTTGTCGTCACAGTCAAGCTGTACATCGATCGGTGATATCCCCGCCTCACACTTGCCGTTGTTATCCATGATGTAGTTCGCAATCTGCCTGTAAATTTCTCCCACAATCTTCTGGTGGTCAAATGTTGGCACCTCCATATCATAAAGCACCCCATCAATGAGTTCCACTCTGATCTCATCCGGTATGGCAAAATAATCCTCAACCGTGTATTCTCCCTGCCGCTTCTCCTGTGGAATGCCATAGGAAAACGCGGCGCTGTCATTCAGCACCATCCTGTCATCCTGATCCTTGAGCACCTGCTCCAATGCCTGAAGCGTCGCATACCGCGGATGTTCGGTATCCCCCGAAAAAATCTTCTGGATCGTTCCCAGCGGTACTCCCGACAACGCTGAAAGCTGCGCATAGCTGTAGCCCCGCTGCTGCTTCTTCTGCTTCATCTCTTCTATCGTCATAACAGCACACCTCTAAAAATTCGTTATTAAAATAATACATCTGTTCGCCTCTTTTGTCAACCGTTTTCTTACCATATTTCCATTTTATTTCCATTTCTTTACCTTTTCTATTATCTCCTGCAGGCACATGAAGAAACAGCTGACCATCTGTTAATCATAGTAAAGCGTGCTGAATATTTCGTCTGTATGCAAAACAAAAAAGTCTCCGCAGCGGCGTCTATAGGGCTGATAACAACGGCGCAGCCCGCACACACCGAAAAAAGACTCCCAGGTCCCCCATGGAAGTCTTGAAAATATACTTACTGGTATGCAGACAGCAGCACAGTCCCTGCAATGCGCTCCCTTGCCACATAGAGCGTACTGTCCGCCCTGGCACTCATACTCCACTTTACCAGCGTCATAACACCCCGCTCTATCTCAATACATGTAATGCAATGGGGATGGACACAGCTGCCTGTGTTATAATAATAAGAAGGTTCTTCCGGCATCACAGGGCGGTGCGTGTGGCCTGTAATCAGAATACGCCTGTTTTCAGAAGCCCAGTTGTTTAACTTTGTCTCACATTGGTTCTTTACACGATAGTTCTTCGCCGCGCTGGTCGGGTCCAGCACACCCACATTTTCCAGAGGACTCCATACATACCTGACAAGAAAACACGCCACCCGCCAGAAAGTCGAGTTGAACAGACTCGCCTGATGTCCGTGTGTAAGATACAGCGTACGCTGCGGCATATTTGCAGGACACAGTATGATTCCCTCGTAAAACGGAAACGGAAGCGGCAATGCCTTTTTCTTTTTCACCATATCGTGGTTTCCATAGATCAGATAAATCCTGTTTTGCCTGTGTAACCGCATAAACATCTCAAAGACATCGTCGTGAACCTCCATAATGGTTTTCATGCTGCGGTTTTCCCAAAGTTCATCTCCGTCACCCAGTTCAATGTAGGTAAAGCCTCTCTGGTAATAGTGCTTTAACGCTGCCAGATACAGATGCTGGTTTTTCAAAAAATTGTCTGAGGATGTTCCAACCCCTCTGTGACAATCGCTCATCAGGACATACCGGGAGCGATACGTGAGCGGCAGGACCGGAGCATCTTTAAAAGCATGCTCCAGTCTGGATGAGACACTCATAGCCGTCCCTTCTTACAGCATCTCTTGCGGCAGCAGCGGCTGTTTTTATGACAGCGCTTGTGGAACCGGCGCATTCTGAGCAGTTTCCGAAAAGCCGCCGGCAGGAAATAATACAGACACAAAACCCTGTCCTCGGTGCGCCCAAAAGGCCTTGTAATCCACAGATACAGCCGGCAGAAAATTTTGTTTTTCCACTGGGAAAAGCGGCGCCAGAAGCGTGTGCAAAACTTGTAATGCTTCTTTTCTGTACAGGCAAAGTGCACTGTCACACAGAAACCATTTACCACAAAATCCTGTTCCGTGTATCCTGCATTGCGCAGTCCGTTTACAAAAGCGCACTGCATTCTCCTGTCCGAAAATTTTATCGTCGCTTTCATGTCCAGATCAGACGGCCACACAAAATACCCTGTGAAAAAAGCGGTAAACCACCAGTGCGTCTGCGAGACCTGGACACAGCTGCCATTCCTGCCGCAGAGCAGAAAGGAACATGGCAGCAGTTCCTCGTCCGATGCCGCTGTAAACAAGGTCGTCTTATACTCCTGGGGCGGGACGATCCCGTCTGCATGGTATATGCCGATCTCGGCTCCTGCATTGATACCGTACTGCCCTTTCCAAAACTCGATCAGCCAGGTCCTGCCGTCATAGTCAAAATAGACAGGCAGCGAATCGAAAACCATCTGGAATCGCGGAGCCATATAGTCGTAGAACCAGGTATACCCCGCCTCCCGCTGCCATGCGTCCAAAGTACTGGAAAAGAACCCGTATTTGTCATGGAAGCAATACCCGAACGGTTTGACCAGTTCGTTTACTTTGCAGCATTTCTGACATTTGTCCATACACTGGATTTTGCAGATAATCTTCTTTCTGCGCCACCAGAAGAATACACTGCAAAAAAGTGCAATGAGTAATAAAATTAGAAGGAAAATATACATAAGTCATATCCCAACCTACTATTTTATTATAGTTTATGTCGGAATATGACGAAATGTGTAAATTCTATAATAATTCTTTTAAGATCCGGTTGACTGACGCCGGGTCTGCTTTTCCCTTCATCGCCTTCATGGTCTGTCCCACCAGAAACCCGATTGCCTTTTCCTTGCCGTTTCGG
>CAMWXA010000030.1 GCA_947178035.1 uncultured Lachnospiraceae bacterium
ACCTTTATTGATAACATTTCTAAGGCGCTGACTACCAGCTTCCGGTGCAAATGTAAGGCTGCTTTTCCGGACATCCTGCACCTTCTCCATAACATCGAGCGAAAAAGCATCGATTCGAAGAGAAGGAAGCGAGATATTGACCTTTTTCTCATGGCATTTGTCAATCAGAAAAGTTACAAGTTCTTCGAGATGAGAATAGTCACTGGAACTCAAAGAACTCAGCGATATTTCATCATACCCCGTGTTGTCAAGCATTTTCACTGCGTAATCCTTGAGCATCTCCGCATCGCGCTCCCGCACTGGTCTGTACAACTGCCCCGCCTGGCAGAAACGACATCCGCGGATACAACCCCTTTGAATTTCGAGGACAACTCTGTCCTGTGTACATTTGATAAAAGGCACGACTGGCTTTTCTGGATAGTACGTGTCCGACACATCTGTGACAATCTCTTTCATGATTGTTTTCGGAATATCAGAGCGCGTCGGCGCAAAGGATTGGATTGTGCCGTCTGCATGATAGCTCACTTCATAAAACTGGGGCACATACATTCCGGGAAGCTTTGCCGCATCTGCCAGAAATTCTTCTCTCGACACACCAGCTGCCCTGCATCTTTTATATAAATCCAGAAGGGCCCGGTATTGTGTTTCCCCTTCTCCAATGTAAAAAATATCAAAAAAATCGGCAATCGGTTCGGGATTATAGCTGCAGGGGCCGCCTCCAATCACAATGGGATGTTCCCAGGTTCGCTCCACGGCCAGCAGTGGTATCTGTGACAGGTCCAGTATCTGTAAAATATTTGTATAACACATCTCGTACTGAATGGTAATACCCAGGAAATCAAAATCCTTAATCGGTTCCTGTGATTCCAATGCAAATAAAGGAATCCCTCTTTCACGCATGACCGCATCGAGATCCGGCCATGGCGAATAGACGCGCTCACACCAGGTATCCTCAAAACGGTTGAACATATCATATAGGATCTGAATACCAAGATGTGACATGCCAATCTCATAGACATCAGGAAAGCACATCACAAACCGGACAGATATTTCGTTTTTGTTTTTAACCACACTGTTTACTTCGTTTCCGATATAGCGTGCAGGTTTTTCAATTTTTAATAAAATCTCATCGCTTAATGCTAAATCTCTCATATCAATTTCCTATTTTAACAAAACGGCGAATTTGAGCGTAAGTACAAATTCGCCGTGTAAATAACTACTATCTTATTGTGGAAGCTGTACTACCAGCTGCTGTGGAAGCATTTTTCCGTCTACGTCAAAAATGTAAGGTATTCCATCAATTTCAACAATTCCGGTCTGCATATTTCCGTTGATATCAAAATAGTAAAAACTATCGTTGATTGCTGCTAATCCAATGACCATATGACCATCTGCTTCGTAATATTTCGCAGTAATACCATCATTAAACCAGCCTGTATACATTGTGCCGTCTGCCGCAAACAAGTAAGATAAGCCATTCAGGTTTACGACACCAGTCAGCATACGCCCATCTCCGTCAAACAGATACATCTTTCCGCCAATGGTCTGCCAGCCAGTTACTTTATGCCCGTCTTCCATTGACAGATAATAGGTGAAAACGCCATCGTTAAACCAGCCAGATACCAATGAACCGTCTGCTGCGAACAGATAAGTCTGGCCGCCAAGCGTCTGCCATCCTGTCAGCATGATTCCGTTTCCGTCAAAGAAATACATCTTTCCGTCAATAGTCTGCCATCCCGTCACCCTATGTCCGTCTTCCATCGACAGATAATAGGTGTGAACACCATCATTGAACCAGCCATATGCCATCGGGCCATCTGCGGTAAACAGGAACGTCTGATCGCCAATGGTCTGCCATCCCGTCAGCATGATTCCGTTTCCGTCAAAATAATAATTTTGATTGTTAACAATGCTGAGTCCTGTAAGCATATGCCCATCTGTTGAGAAGAATCGCCGTCCGTCAGGGAAATCAAAGAATCCGACATACATCGCGCCATCCGCTGCAAAATAATAGGTCAATCCACTCAGATTCTGAAGTCCTGTGAGCATTTTACCTTCTGCGTCAAAGCAGTACATGCCCAGTCCGATTGGTGTGAATCCCACAGCCATAACACCGTCTGGATGTAGATAATACATTGCATCATCGAGAGGCAGCCATCCTGTCATCATCCGTCCAAAAGGATCAAGATAATATTTTGCAGTTCCCAGATCCAGCCAGCCCCGCTGCATTTTATAGTTGATATAGAAATACATGTAGCCTTTTCTTGGAAGCCATCCAGTGTTGATGATGCTGGTGGAATAGTCTTTCAAGGCATAGTCCAAATCCACATCTCCGCCGATTCCTGGTATATTTCCCTTACAGGAATACTGCCAGACGGACGCATCAGGAATTTCGCATGCAGCTGCCCACTGCGCTACCCATTTGTCATAAAATACTGGCCCAATCTTGTTCTTAAACCAGTTCGTATTGGAATAAACCATTGGATAATACCCCTCTGCTTCAATCATAGCACAGAAAGTATTTGCCATAAGAGACAATGTATCCGGAGACAAAGATTTCTGAACATTGTCTTCGACATCCCACACAACAGGATAAGATACCTGAACATTTTGAATCGCATCCAGGACAAACTGTGCCTCCACCATTACCTCCTCGACGCTTGATGCGTAGGAATAAATATAAACACCTGTTTTAATGCCCGCTTGCTGTGCGCCAAGCATATTGTAATAAAAATAAGGATCGATTCCAGATTTCATACTGCCAACTTTGATAAAAGCAAACGTGACACCACTCTGGGCTACCGCTGCCCAATCAATCGCTCCCTGATATTTTGAGACATCAATTCCCTGTTCTACGACTGCCGCTTCTGACTGAAAACCCGGTATACTGCAGAGCATACAGACTAAAAGAAGCATACAGATACTACGTGTAAATTTGTTGGCTGATTTTTGTTTTTTCATCAGTCACCTTCCTCCCTTTTCGGTAAATCAATTCCTTTGTTGCTTATAAACTTCCCTTTGTTGAGAGCACGTCTTTAATGCGCTCATCCATGGATACTGCATTGTCGAGTGCCTTTGCAAACGCTTTGAATACCGCTTCGATCATGTGATGGCTGTTCTCGCCGCTGAGCATTCTGATATGTATATTCATGGCCGCGCTGTAAGATACCGCATAGAAAAACTCCTTGACCAGCGATGTGTCAAAGCTGCCAGCCATTTCATTTGGGAAACTGCAGTCAAACTGCAGATATGGCCGTCCACACAAATCAACAGCGCACAGCGCCAGAGCATCGTCCATCGGCAGAATAAAATAGCCATACCGCCTGATACCCTTCTTGTCACCGACCGCTTCCCGGATCGCGTTTCCCAGCACAATGCCGGCATCCTCAACCGTATGGTGTCCATCGACATGCAGATCGCCTTTGATGTCAATATCCAAATCAAAGAACCCATGTTTGGAAAAACCTTCAAGCATATGGTCAAAAAAACCGATGCCTGTATTGACAGAAGATTTTCCCTCCCCATCCAGATTCAATTTCATAGTGATATCCGTTTCTTTGGTCACTCTCTTCACTTCCGCAATTCTGTCCATAACGCTATCCTTTCTGAAAACCTTTCATTCTGAAGTCCTTTCCTTCTCGAAACGCACATGTATGGAATTTGCGTGTGCAGTAAGTCCTTCCTTCTTTGCAAACAGCTCAATATCTTCATGAACCTTCTCCAGCGCTTCTCTGGAATAAGAAATAATGCTTGATTTCTTCACATAGTCATCGACATTCAGCGGCGAGAAAAACTTCGCGGTGCCATTCGTTGGAAGGACATGATTGGGTCCCGCATAATAATCCCCAAGCGGTTCTGACGAGTACTCCCCAAGGAAGATTGCACCGGCATTTCGGATTCTGGTCATCGTGTCAAACGGATTTTTGGTCAGAATCTCAAGATGCTCGGAAGCAATCTCGTTCGTCGCTTCAATCGCAGTATCCATATCCGGTGCGACAAGAATATATCCATAGTGGTCAAGTGATTTCTGGATAATCTCCCGGCGCTCAAGAATCCTGACAAAGCCGTCAACCTCATCAGATACCTTTTGGGCAAGCGCTTCACTTGTCGTGATCAGGATTGCAGAGGCAAGTTCGTCATGCTCCGCCTGGGACAGTAAATCCGCCGCCACATATCTCGGCGCAGCGCTCTCATCTGCAAGTACAAGAATCTCGGAGGGTCCGGCGATGGAGTCAATACTCACATGTCCATATACAGCACGCTTTGCAAGCGCCACAAAGATATTTCCGGGGCCTACAATCTTGTCTACCTTGGGAATCATCTCCGTACCATATGCAAGCGCCGCGATCGCCTGTGCGCCGCCAACCTTGTAAATCGCATCCACTCCTGCAATGTCCGCTGCGACAAGCGTGGCGGGGTTTACGGTTCCGTCGATGCCGGCCGGGGTTGTCATGATAATGTTTGGAACACCCGCAACCTTAGCAGGAACGACATTCATAAGCGTTGTCGACGGATAAGCTGCCTTTCCGCCAGGAACATAGACCCCCACATTCTGCATCGGTGTGATTTTCTGCCCTAATATTGTACCATCTTCTTTGGCGTCAAACCAGCTGTTTCTTTTCTGTTTTTCATGGTATGTACGGATATTGGCAGCGGAATCCCGCATCACCTGTATGAAATGTGCATCCAGTTCCTGATAAGCTGCATCAATCTCCGCTCTGGTAACTTGAAAGTTTTCTCTTGTTATAGTACATTTGTCAAATTTGAAAGAATATTCAAAGATTGCCTCTTCCTTGCGCTCTTTGACATTCTCGATGATATCTGCCACGATATTCTCATACGCCCCATAGTCGTTTGTGCTTCTTTTCAGCAGATTTTCAAGCAGATTCTGCTTCGTATCGTTTGTTAATTTTACAATTCTCATAAATTGCCTCCATTTTCATTAAAACGCTGAATTGCATTCTTCGAAAAACTCAGGTTTAGAGCTGCTTTGTACTCTTCAACGCCTGCAATATTTTCTTGATTCGCTCTGCTTCCATCTTCATGCTGACCTGATTGACAATCATCCGTGCAGAGAGCGGACAGATTTCCTCCAGGACTTCCAGACCATTTTCCTTTAACGTGGAGCCTGTCTCTACAATATCGACAATGACATCACTGAGCCCAACGATGGGACCGAGCTCTACAGAACCATTTAGCTTGATGATATCGACTGTCTGATGTTTCTGGTTATAAAAATATTCCTTTGCAATCTTGGGATACTTGGTTGCCACACGGATCATCTCATGGTGCTGCAAGAGTTCCTTCGCTGAGGCTGGACCGCATACACACATGCGGCATTTGCCAAAGCCGAGGTCAAGCACTTCGTATACGCGTCTGTTTTCCTCCAAAATCGTATCGCTGCCAACCACTCCGATATCAGCGGCGCCGTACTCCACATAAGTAGGCACATCCGGACCCTTTGCAAGAAAAAATCTGAGTTTCAGGTCTTCATTTACAAAGATTAATTTTCTGGAATCCTTGTCTTTCATTTCCTCACAGGTAATACCAATCTTTTCAAGAAGCTCCAGTGCCTTATTCGCAAGCCGCCCCTTACCGAGTGCAAAGGTAAGGTATCGCATGTCCTGAGACTGTTCATTCATATCAAATACCTCCCTTTTCCATAAATATTACCTTGGAAAAATTGTTGTTCCCGGCAAATTTTGTGTAGTCTTCTTGTGGATGCTCCAGTCTCATCATAACTGTGGAATAGCCCTGTTCCCGATATTTCTTTGCCTCTGCTACTGCATTTTGAAAATCATCCGTATATACCAGCAAAAGATTTTTGTTTTCTATCGCAGGACAACGTTTCTGTCTGGTGAGGGCTGTCACAAGGTCATCAATCATGACAACAAAACCGGTCGCCGGCGCAGATTTTCCAAATTTTTCTATTAAATTATCATATCGGCCGCCCTTTGCAACCGCACTTCCAGCCTGGTAAGTGTAGGCGCTGAAGATGACGCCAGTATAATAATTATATTTGCTGACCATAGCCAGGTCAAACGATATGTACGAATCCACACCATAGATCTTCAACAGATCGTAAACTTGTTTTAATCGTTCAATCGCTTTTCGGGAGCGTGGATTGTCCGCATATTCGAGTGCTTTATGCAAAACTTCATAGGAACCAAACAGACTATTTACGCTTAACAGCGCCTCGATTGACTGCTCTGGTATATTTTTGTCCAATAAGAGTTCCTGTGCGCCAAACTCATTTCTGCTCGATATAAATTCGCGCAGTGCAAATTCTGTCTCCTCGTCAAGCTGCGCGTGGGCACACAACCCTTTAAAATAGTCAATCTGTCCTACAGACACTTGAAACTCTTTTAAACCGGAATTGAGCAGTGCTTCGACAAGCATCGCAATCATTTCCGCATCCGCTTCCGGTGAGGCGTCGCCGATCAGCTCTGCACCCATCTGCGTTGTCTCCTTCAGTTTTCCCTGCAAATTGCTGGTATTGATAAAATTATTTCCCAGATAACAAAACCGCAGCGGAATCGTCTCATCCATGAAATACTTGGCAGCACATCTTGCTATGGATGGTGTAAAATCAGGTCTTAGTACCAACGTGTTCCCATCCTTATCAAAGAATTTGTACAACTCCTTGGAGGGGGTTGTCCCAATCTTGCGGCTGAACACATCAAAAAATTCAAAAGTCGGCGTCTGAATATCCTGATAACCATAGCTGTGGAGTTTATCGCCAAAAAGCTTCTGAATATTTTGTTTGTTAGCATATTCTTTTCCATAGATATCCCGCACTCCCTCTGGAGTGTGCACAAGTCGTTTTCCCATAAAATAAAATTCCTCTCTGGCAATTTTTACTTTAATGCTTTAACACATTAATGCATCACCGAAGCAATATCGTGTATTATACGAAGTATACACTTTTTTGTACAGGGTGTCAACCTCCTGCTTCTTCCCGCTCGTTCAGGTCAAGCTGTATCATATCCAAATAAGGTACGATTTGCCCCCCTTTATGTTTCATGAAATATCTGTCCTGTAGCTCCTCAAACCGAAAACTTTTTCTGCCGCCGTTTTCCATTCGTTCCCAGAAGACATCCAGTTCACGTATACTCATATAGTACATGATATCACGCGCAGTGAAGTAGATCAGAAAAAAGGCAATCCCATTTTGTCTGTCAAAATCCCTCATAAACTGAACCTGGTGTGGATGAATCTTCTGGAGGGTAAACAGATCAACAGCACACTCTTTGGCGTCAAAACAGACCGGGATTCCCTGGACTACACCTATGTAATCAACTGTACTCTTCTGGTCAAAGTAGGCAAGTGTAATATGTCTGGTTTCCTTGTCAATCGTGATTGGCGTAATCGGTGTTGGAACCTTTTGAATTAGAGCCAGTCCTTTGTCTCTGTACTTCTCATTCGTCATATTAATCATCTCTTCCAAAAGAGAACCGCGAAGTCCTCTGGAATTCCATGTAGGCATAGTGCACTCTCCTTCAAAGAATCAGAATCATCAATGTCTGCATTATCGCAAAAGCACATCAAACACAGCCGGAAGCGGGCATTCCAGCACTTGCCCCGAAAGCTGCACAAAACGCTCGTCATCCGATTTTGGAAAAATCAGCTTATGTGCATGGAGCAGCTGGCTTCGGACTCCTTGCGGGGCATAGAATTGATTCACTTTAAAATCCCCATATTTGGTATCTCCTATAATCGGATGGCCTAACGCTGCCAGATGAGCGCGTATCTGGTGTGTTTTTCCCGTAAAAAGCTGTACCTCCAGTAACGTGACGTCATTGACTGTTCGGATGGATTGAAAAGCGGTATCAATATATGCAGCATCTTTTCTCAGGCGGCCCGGGATCATGGCTTCTTTCTGATATATTGTCACTCTGTTCTGTATCGAATCTTTGTACAGGTAACCCGTCACACATTCCTTCATAGTCAACTTGCCAGATACCAGACAGTAATAATATTTTTCAAGAGATTTGTCCTTAATAATGCGGCTCAAATACTGGCTTCCGGCAAGGGTCTTCCCACAAGCCACCATTCCCGAGGTATTGCGGTCAAGCCTGTTGCAGATGGACGGTTTGAACGTTGCAAGCGTGTCTGCTGTGATACAGTGCTGTGAAAGCAAATATCCTGTCAGCCATTCGTTGACACTGATATCATCTGGCTTGGATTTCTGCGAAAGTATCCCAGCGGGCTTATCGACAATCAGAATATTCTCATCTTCATATATTATATGTAACGATCCTAATTCCTGAAAAGCACAGACATACTGTGCGGTGTCTGTGTTGTCTGTGATAAATTTTCCACTGAATTTCTTAAAGGTCTCGTCCGCAAGGAAAAATGCTGCCTCGTCATCCAGACACAGCTTTTCCTTTCCGTCAGCCTTTTTTCCATTCAGGACAATGTTTTTTTTGCGCAGCATCTTATAGATCCAACTGTCGGGAGCATCCTTCAACAGCTTTTTTAAGTATTTATCAAACCGCTGTCCTGCTTCATTGGCAGAAATCTTTGTCGTAATCATAACTACGTAACTCCATTGCACTACTTAAAATGTCTTATAAAGAGATATCACACAAAAGTGTCAAAACCTCCAGGTCTTTTTTGCCAGGTTCCAGTTCCTGAAGCTGGGCGAAACGTTCCACAAAGCGTGCTTTTTCATGAAAAATCTTGATTGTCATGTTCTTAATGCTGTTTTGTTTCAGGATGCCCTGAATATGCTCTGCACAGGCAGATACATCACAGCCTGAAAATTCCGTGTAGCCAATCAGATTGCTGCCACGCACAGCGAAACAGTTGATTGGAAAATTGGAGCGGTATGATGTCAGATACATACTGTAAATCACAGGTACATTACTCTCCTGCCCGGATATCTCCTGATAAACCGTTTCACTGAATTTCGGTATTTTAAAGTACATGACAACTGATACAAGACTCTTACTCGAAGGCAGCAAACCCAGGACAGCAACGATTGTCAGAAGATTTTCTTTCTTGCCCGTGGAGAAATATCCCAATAGAAATACTGCAATCGATATCAAAAAATATGCTGCCGTGCGAATAATCACTCTCTTTCGTTCATAAGAAGGGTACCCAAATTCTCCTTTTTTGTACTTTTGTAAATTCATCTACTGTCTCCTGATTTCTGATATATATTTACAACTGTTTTGCACTAGGACTATTTTTATATAGTACTATATTTACTTTAAAAAACGCATAAGCTCTAAGAGTGCTTTGTGCGGAACCACTTTTGACACAACATCAAAACTTTTCATCCATGCACCATACACAGACCGTTCGCGCTTGTGATAAGAGTCCGATATTGCCCGCTCCACAACCTGGTCTGCGCGAACCAGCGTAAGCTTTTTCACTGCAAGTGTACTGCCAGTCTTCTCCGCAATATCAAAGAAAGGAGTGTCTACTGGACCCGGGCATACTGCAGTCACATAGATTTCTTTCGGCCGGAGCTCCTCATTCAACGCTCTGGAAAAACTGTACACATAAGATTTTGTCGCCGCGTACACTGTAAAATTGGGCTGCGGTAGAAATGCAGCACTGGATGCAAGCTGAATGATTCGGCTGTTTTTCCGCATATAGGGAATGCACAGATATGTCATGTGCGTTAATGCGCTGCAGTTCACATCTATCATACCAAGTTCTTCACCAATATTGGAAGCGGAAAATTCTCCCATGATGCCGTATCCCGCACAGTTGACCAACATGCGAATGACTGGTTTTTCCGCTGCAAGCAGCTTTTTAAATCGTTCCATCTGATCCATATCTGTGACATCCATGTCAAGGACACGTGTCGTGTGTTTGAGATACTGTGCTACTTCGAGCATTTCTTTTTTGCGGCGTGCAATCAGCCAGATTTCATCGATATTGTGAAAGACATTGTCAAGCTGCAGTGCAAATTCCGCGCCCATACCAGAGGACGCACCTGTGATAATTATGATATTCATAATAGTTCCTTTCCTAAATCAATTGTATTGCGCTTTACAAACGATCCATCCAGACAGTTCAATCTGGTACTATTCTTTCCATATAAATGATTCACATACCTTTTTGTAAGCATCATTTTTATACTGCTGCATACTTCGTGTATATCAAACCAGTCAATGACCTATGGTTTGATTTTTGGTTTATGAACATTTCGGATTGTTTTTTTCTTGCCGGGCTTCTGTGGTACTTTTTTAGGGAATCCGTCTGCCTTGTTTTTATTCCGGTATTCTTTGGCCAGTGTACTTTCTCCCGCCGTCTTCCGCGGCTTAATCAGACATTTCTTATCAAAACCTATCAGGTCTTCCCGCCCGGCAAGTTTTAGTGCCTCCCGCACAAGGTCATAATTTTTAGGATTGCGATATTGAATCAGTGCACGCTGCATTGCCTTTTCGTGCGGATTCTTACAGACGTATACCGGTTTCATCGACGCCGGATCAACACCTGTATAGTACATTACCGTCGACATCGTTGATGGAGTCGGATAAAAGTCTTGTACCTGTTCTGGCATATAGCCGATATCCCGCAGATATTCGGCAAGTGCTACCGCCTCTCTCAGCGTGGACCCAGGGTGCGAGGACATTAAATAGGGCACCAAAAACTGATTCTTGCCAATTTTCTGATTCAGTCTGCGATACTTCTCTGTAAATGCTTCGTATACAGCATTTTCCGGTTTTCCCATCCTGGACAAAACGACATCGCAGATATGTTCTGGCGCCACTTTAAGCTGTCCACTAATGTGGTGCTCGACAAGCTCTTGAAAAAATGTATCGTCCTTGTCCAACATCAGATAATCAAATCGTATTCCCGAACGCACAAACACTTTCCTGACACCTGGAAGCGCTCTAAGCTTGCGCAAAAGTGACAAATAATCAGAATGATCCACTTCGAGGTTTGGACATGGTTTCGGACACAGACATTGTCTATGCCTGCAGACGCCGGCCTGCAGCTGCTTCTGGCAGGAGGGCTGCCGGAAATTAGCTGTCGGGCCACCTACATCATGAATATAACCTTTAAAGTCTTTATCCTGTGTAATGCGTTTTGCTTCTTCTATTATGGACGCATGACTGCGCACTTGTATTGTACGTCCCTGATGAAATGTGAGCGCACAGAAATTGCATCCGCCAAAACATCCGCGGCTGCTGATCAGGGAAAACTTAATCTCCGCAATTGCTGGCACACCGCCCAGTTTTTCATAGGAAGAATGATATGTTCTCTGATATGGAAGTGCATAGACATCATCCATCTCCTGCATTGAAAGTGGTTTCTGCGGTACGTTCTGTACAACATATACTCCGTTTGGGTAAGGCTCTACCAAAGTTTTGCCATTAAATGGATCTGTGTTATCGTGCTGTATCTTAAAACTTTTTGCATACAATCGCTTATCTCTCAGCATATCATCATAGGATGGCAGAATCTCATAGTTGTATAAGCCAGAGAGATCCTTCGTCTTATATACAGTTCCGGCAATAAAAGACAGATCCCGCACAGAAATCCCGCTGTTCAATGCATCCGCAATTTCAATAATTGATTTTTCACCCATTCCATATGAGATAATATCCGCCTGACTGTCAAGCAGGATGGAACGCTTAAAGGAATCCGACCAGTAATCATAGTGCGCCATTCGTCGGAGACTTGCCTCGATTCCTCCGATAATAATCGGCGTATCCCTGTATTTTTTACGGATCAGATTGCTGTATACGACTGTGGCATGATCCGGTCTTTTGTATGCGGCACCACCAGGCGTATAGGCGTCGGTTTCGCGGTGTTTTTTGGATACATAGTAATGATTTACCATGGAATCCATATTCCCGGACGAAACCAGAAAGCCAAGGCGGGGAGCGCCCAGCACAGTAATGCTGTCATCCTGTTTCCAGTCTGGCTGTGATATAAGGCCGACATGGTATCCATGGGCGCAAAGAAGACGGGTGATGATTGCATGTCCAAAGGAAGGATGATCTACATAGGCATCTCCAGTGACATATATAAAATCTAACTGCTCTATTCCAAGTTCCCGTACTTCTTCCATTGTTATAGGAAGAAAACCATTTGCTAGTGACAATTCTCACCCTCCTGTTTCATATTCCAACGCCGCATCCGCTCTTCTCTGGGTAGATGCTGTCTAAAGGAACTGCTTTAACTCAAATATCTCCTGTTCCGTCAGCGGTCGATAGGAACCTTTTGGAAGTGCGGCATCCAAGGACAGATTCCCCATCGAAACACGCTTCAAATAATTGACTGTCCCGCCAATCGCCTGAATCATTCTCTTCACCTGATGGAAACGTCCTTCCACGATGGTAAGTTCTATCGTATAGGAATGTTCTGACTGCGATATCCGCTTAACCTTCGCTGGGAGGGTAAGCTCCGCATCCCCGATATCCACACCGCTTTCCAACTGTACAATGCTGTCTTTGCTAAGCTCACCATTGCATTCCACATAATAGGTTTTGGGCACGTGCTTTCTGGGGGAAAGCAGCTTATGCGCAAGGTCCCCGTCATTTGTGATCAGCAAAAGTCCCTCCGTATCCTTGTCAAGTCTTCCAACTGGGAATAAGTCCTTTCCCTCAGCGTCTGGCAGCAGTTCCATTACCGTGGGTTCATGGTTGTCTTTGGTGGCAGTGACAACACCGGACGGTTTGTGCAGCATATAGTAATATAAGGTTTTATATGTGAGTGCGTTTCCCATATAGGTAACAGTGTCTTTCCCTTCGTCCAGTTTAAAGTCGGGATGTCTGACAATTGTCTCATTTACAGATACAAGGCCCTTTTTGATTATTTCCCTGACCTGGCTTCGCGTGCCAAGCTGCATATCACACAAGAATTTGTCCAGTCTCATATTGGCCTCCTAATTTCCACTACTTTGGCGTGGGTGTAAAAAGTAACCCTGATTCGTGCTTATGAAACATAATTTCTGCAACTTTCATATAAAATATAACAAACAGAGATTTTGGTGTTTTGTATGCTGTTTAAAACCTTAGCATATCTTTTGCTGATAATCATTATCCTAAGCAAGCCTGAAGCCACCTTTCAATATGCTTACGAAGGACTGTACCAATGGGCAGCGAAAATGGTTCCCACTTTATTTCCGTTTATGATGATTAGCTCTATCATGGTCTACAGCGGAGCTGATCTGGAACTCGGTCATATGCTCAGCCGTATTCTGAAAAGAGTATACAAATACAGTAGTTTTGGCCTGTATGCAATATTTATGGGATTCTTTTGTGGTTTTCCCATGGGTGCCAAAGTGGTAAGCGATCTGTACGAAAAAGAGAAAATCAGCAAATCCGAAGCTGACACGCTGCTCGCCTTTTGCAATAATATTGGTCCTGCATATTTTATGGGAATTATTATCCCGATGCTTCATACATGCGGATACAATAATACGCTGCCCTTTCTGTTTGGAATGTACGGAATCCCGGCAGTCTATGGAATGGTATACGGAATGACAAAGAGCAGCCAGCAGTCAAATGCACAAACCTCTGACAAGATACAAAATGCATCTGACACGCCAAAGCTTTCTCTCGCCGCAACACTCAAGAAATCCTGCATCGATAATACCCAGTCGCTCATAGTACTAGGTGGCTATATTACTTTTGCCAATGCCTTCCGGATTCTTCTTGATTTTGTGCCTCTGTCTGTCAATAACAAAAATGTTCTTTCTAGCTTTCTTGAAATTATTGGAGGGGTTCAGTCAATTTATACAACAACACTGATGCCACAGCAAAAAATATTCTGGATTATGACAGCACTGTGCTTTGGCGGTGTATCCTGTATCCTCCAGACGAGCAGTTTTCTCGAAAAATCGGGGTTATCCATTAGCCATTACCTGAAACACAAATTAATAACAACCCTGATTTCAGCAGGATACTATTTCATGATCACCAAATTAATTTGATCAAAAAGCAGTCAATTCAGTTTGATTACATTTGATTCTGTGCTTCTGTCATACAAATTGTACGCCTTGAAAATCAGAGAATCTTTTTTGCCATACCCCATGCTGACAGATACCGTCATTGTGGGGTTTCCTTTGGCCCATGGCTGCAGAGCAGACCAAGTCAATCCGTTATCGCAGGAGTAGGAATAATACTGGATTACGGATTCTGCATCAAGTGCAGTGATTTCTACTGTTGCATATTTTCCGGTCTGGTCATAATTGAGCAGATTCGCACTGACATACGAAGGCGCTGTTGTATCATTGCATACACGGCTTGTAGGAACTGGAACTGCCAGCGGCGCATACTCGCGGTAATCCGTTTTGCCATCCTTCGACACAAGGCCAAAATACCTGGCAACTGCCTCTGCATCGCGAATACCAAATTCCCTCAGTTTTTCAGGAGATTGGATATAGGATGTATCTTTGATGTTATCTACATGGCAGTGCTCTACAATAACAGCAGGAATATTTCGAATAGCGCTTTCACGTATAATACCATAATAGTCTGATTTTCCGTTGCTTCCGATTCTGGTCTTGATGCCACGGTTAAAAAGCCCCATCTCCTCAAACTGTATCAGAAATTCGTTGGCAATCGAATACCCCTGACTGTACAGCTGTCCCGTTGATGGAACCCATATCTCACTTCCATAAAGCGCATGGGAAAGAGACATGTTAAAGTGCAGGGAAAGAAGGAAGTCAGCGTTCACACTAGCTGCAAACTCTGCTCTCTCTTTCAGGGACATATCGATATCTTCCGTGTGGGTCAGATACACCTGCACGTTGTCGTATTTTTCCAGCTCCTCTTTCATAACCAAAGCGACAGCCATTGTGTAGGTCTTCTCTGGTATTGGCAGATAGTCGGTGCCGAGATTACTGCCGCCATGACCAGGGTCGATGACAACAATAATTTCTTCTGCTGCTTTGACTTTTGATACAGATAATGCGGCCAAAGGCATTGCTGTCATAGCAATTGACAAGAGCAATGCCGTTGCCTTTTTAAATATTGTTCTCATAAAAAACCTCCTTCTATCCGAAAGAATGCACAAAGTAACAAAACCCCCAGGAAAAACTGCGGGTCTTAAATGAATATGCAGACCGATTATGATATCTAAACATTATTTGAATCTCCATTTTCGGCAGATTGCACCTCTGCAACAATCTCATCAACTGGAACAAGTTCCGCCCGGTTTGCGGTGACGACATGGTCGATTTCCTGCAGGTGTCCCAACAACTGGCTGTAATCATTTGTGGAAATCTCAATGGACTGCTTCAAAATATTTTCCAGATTGGCAAGCATATTGTCTGTATACTGCATCGCTGCCGATTTCATGCTGTTGGCCTCAATCATCGCATTGTCGAGAATCCCCTGTGCCTGCTGGGTAGCCATCTCGACAATTTTGTCAGCCTGTGCATATGCTTCCTGCATAATCTGGTGTTCGCTGACAAGCTCTGTCGTCTGCACTTCAGCATCATCGATCAAAGCCTGTGCCTTCTGTCTGGCATCGTTAAGAATCGCCTCTTTATTTGAGATAATCTTTTGGTAGCGTTTAATTTCCTCTGGTGTTTTCATACGCAGTTCTCGCAGCAAGTCATCAATTTCAGCCTTGTTTACCATGATTACATCTGTCGAAAATGCCTTGTATTTGCAGTTATCTATGTACTCCTCGATCTCATCAATCAACTGCTCTATTCTGCTGCTCATATTACTCCTCCATAATCCGCATGTATACACGGAACTTTCAATACAATTTATATCAATATTTTTTCATTTTTTCATACACAAGTTCGGCCACAAAGTCCGGCACACATTGCGAAATATCCCCATGAAACGCAGCAATTTCCTTTACACTGGAAGAACTGAGGTACGCATACTCAAGGCTTGTCGTGAGAAATACCGTGTCAAGGTCTCCGTTTGACAACATTCTGTTTGTCTGGGCAGTCTGTAGTTCATATTCAAAATCCGTAATGGCACGCAGCCCACGTACGGAAATATGGACATCCTTCTGTCTTGCATACTCAATCAAAAGTCCATTAAAGGAATCAACTGTCACATTGGACAGATTCTTTGTAGCTTCTTTTAATATACTAACACGTTCCTCAACAGAAAACAACGCATTCTTTGCCTTATTATCTAAAACACTTACGGTCAATTCATCAAACATCTTGGATGCACGTTTAATAATATCAAGATGTCCGAGCGTCATAGGATCAAAACTACCAGGATAAATTGCTGCATTCATGATCTGAACCCTCCAAATTCTATACACTTTTTTGCATAAACACATGTTTATTTGTCTTGTATCGCTTTTCTTTCGTAACAATAAATCCCAGTGCGGCTGCATAATCAAAAGAAGTATCCAAAGCCGCCTCCACAACGATTAAAGTTTCCTCATTTACACAGGAAGCATCCCGCAAAAGTTCCAGCACCTTTTTATCATATTCCTGATTGTAAGGCGGGTCAAGAAATATGACATCAGCAGTATCTTTAATACTTCCTCTAAGCGCTGCAAAGACATCCTGCTTTAACACAACAGACTTGTCCATCATATGTGTATGTTCGATATTGTCCGTAATACATGCTATCGCTTTCGGATTATTTTCTACAAAATACGCTTTCCTTGCTCCGCGGCTCAGCGCCTCGATGCCAATCCCACCGCTTCCTGAAAAAAGGTCTACAAACACTGCATCTGGCAGATACGGCATGAGCATGTTAAAAAGCGTCTCTTTGATTCTGTCTGTAGTTGGCCGTGTATCCAAACCTTCTGGCGTCTTCAGCAAAAGGCGTCTTGCAGTTCCTGCGATCACTCTCATATGAAACCTCCTATCCATTATACCCTAATTTTTGTTCCTTTTGTATCTCTTTTATTAACTTTTAATTTATTTATTGGTATATTTTTATCTTTGTATACAATTGTGTCATCAGATCCCGGCAGACAATAATGTACACTTTCTATGTAATCTCCAGTTCCCAGCCGCATCCCCCTCACGCCAACTGCGGTCTTTTTCAGCTCAGAAATCTCATCGGTATCAAATCTTAGAAAATATCCGTTCCTGCTCTGAAGAATGATATGCTGGTGTTCGGTTACGACTTCAATATCAAGCAGCTCATCATCCTCACCAAGCTTTGTGGCCGCGACAGTTCGTTTGGTCACATCAAATTCTCCTCCGCTCACAATCTTACACATTCCCTGCCGCGTGACAAAAAGCAGCCGATACAAATTTAACTCCGACTGGCTTGCAATATTGATGATATCCTCTGTGCTGGAACTGTAATTGCTGATATTGTCCACAGGCAGTCCTTTATCCCGGAATTTTCCGAACGGGATGTCAGCAACTTTGATCGTGTGGAGCTGGCCTGTGTTGGTAAACAGGCAAAGCCTCCCTGTATTGCGGCATTTCACGACGTATTTAAAATCCGTGTGTGCAGCCTCCTTGTTTCTCTCATAGGTGGCCATATCAATTGTCTTACAGTAGCCAAATTTGTCCATGAGGAACATCATGTCCATCTCCTCGAGCTTTTTCTCCTCGTAGACGGCCTCCTCAGCATTTTCAATGCGGGTTTTTCGCTTCCGCGCGTATTCCTTTTTCAAAGCATCCAGATCCTGAATAATCACCTGAGCCATGGAGTCACGCCTGTCAAGAATGTCCTCATACTTGTAAATGTTGGCGTTTGTCTCTTCGTTTTCTTTCATGAGCGCTTCGATTTCCAGACCAATTAATTTGTACAGGCGCATATCCAAAATCGCATTTGCCTGCCGCTCTGTAAAGTTTAACTGCTGTGCCATGATGGAAGACTCCTTAGAGCGGAATTTAATCCCCTCTGTGACACCGCTTGTCAGACAGTTTTTGACCATGTTTCTGTCCTTGGAACCGCGAAGAATTTCTATGATAAGGTCTATGATATTGCACGCACGAATAAGACCCTCCTGAATCTCCCGCTTTTCCAGCTCTTTGTTCAAAAGTGTCGTGTACTTACGTGTGGCAATTTCATACTGGAATGCCACATTTTGTGCGATAATGCTTTTTAATCCGAGTGTCTCAGGCTTTCCGGCTGCTATGGCAATCATATTGACGCCAAATGTGTCTTCAAGGCGCGTCTTCTTATATAGAAGATTCTTAAAATTCTCGACATCTGTATCCTTTTTTAATTCTATGACAATGCGAATCCCTTCCTTGGAGGACTGGTTGGATATGTCAAGAATCTCAGGTGCTTTTTTCTGTTCATACAATGCGGCAACATCCTGCAGAAATTTGCCAATGTTTGCGCCAATCATCGTATAAGGGATCTCTGTGATTACCAGATTCAGTTTCCCGCCCTTTGCCTTCTCCACTTCGACCTTGCCGCGCAGCTTGATTTTTCCGACTCCGGTCTCATATATGGACAGTAAGTCGTCCTTGTTGCAGACGATGCCGCCTGTCGGAAAATCGGGTCCTTTCACATATTTCATGAGTTCACGTGTCGTGATGTTCTCATTCAGCATATATGCTTTGGTTGCATCGATGACTTCTCCCAAATTGTGCGGAGGGATGCTCGTTACCATACCGACGGCAATCCCCTCGGAACCATTTACAAGCAGATTGGGAAAACGGCATGGAAGAACACTTGGTTCTTTCTCTGTCTCGTCGAAATTGGGAACAAAATCAACAACATCCTTATCCAGATCAGATAAAATGGCCTCCTGGGTAATCTTTTGCAGCCGCGCCTCTGTGTATCGCATGGCAGCAGCGCCATCACCTTCGATATTACCAAAATTCCCATGTCCGTCAATCAGGGGAATGCCCTTTTTGAAATCCTGCGTAAGCACTACTAATGCATCGTAAATTGAACTGTCACCATGCGGGTGATATTTACCCATCGTGTCACCGACAATGCGGGCACTTTTTCGATAGGGGCGATCGTATCGGATACCCAACTCATGCATATCATATAAAGTACGTCGCTGAACAGGCTTTAACCCATCCCTCACATCGGGCAGTGCTCTTGCAATGATGACACTCATGGCGTAGTCAATAAATGACCTTTGCATGGTCTCTGAATACTCCGTTTTAATAATTCTCTCTTCCATCTGTTCTTCTGCTCCTTATATATCTAGTTCTGCCTCTGTTGCGTGTTCGTAGATAAAGGATCTTCGCGGCAAAACATCTGTTCCCATCAGCAATTCCGTGATCTCGGATGCCATGCGGGCATCTTCTATTTCAATCTGTTTTAATATTCTGGTCTCAGGATTTAGCGTTGTCTCCCAGAGCTGTTCTGCGTCCATCTCGCCAAGTCCTTTATAGCGCTGTAACGTAAACGCACCCTTGTGGGTCTTCCGGTATTTTTCAAGCGCTTTGTCGTCATAGAGATATTCCTCTTTTCCTTTTGCAGGCATCGCCTTATATAAGGGAGGCATGGCAATATAAATATGACC
>CAMWXA010000031.1 GCA_947178035.1 uncultured Lachnospiraceae bacterium
CACACCAATAGTATGTAGCTATATTATCATACTATTGGTATGTGTATCAAGACAATCGATGATATTGATATCGCCGTGAATCCATCAAAATCATCCTCCAGCAAAAAGTCATCCCTTATCTTCTCCGACGGATTTCTCCCTTGGAAAGCAGCACAACAGTCTCTACGTTCCCTGTCCAAGCAAACTGATCAATCGCAGCGGCCCTCTCCACTCTATACCCACAATCCAGAAACACCTCCAGATCTCTTGCAAGGCTTGTTGGCTTGCAGCTTATGTATACAATCTTCTCTACATGGTAATCAATAATCTTTTGCAGCGCTTTTGGATGTATCCCGTCACGCGGTGGATCGAGCACGATAAAGTCCGGTTTCTCATCAATCTCATCAATGACTTTTAGTACGTCCCCCGCAATGAACATGCAATTGCCCAGTCCATTCAGCTCCGCGTTTTGTCTTGCGGCCTCGACTGCCTCCTCGACGATCTCCACACCGATCACTTTCTTTGTCACAGGCGCTAGGAGCTGCGCAATGGTTCCTGTACCGCTGTACAAGTCAAACACGGTCTTGTCATGCTTTCCCTCTTCCGAAATATCGCCCAAAAATTCCCTTGCGGTCTCATATAGCACTTCCGCACCCAAAGTGTTGGTCTGAAAAAAGGAAAACTGCGAAATCTTGAATTTGAGCCCCAGCAGTTCCTCATAAAAATAATCCTGTCCATATAAAATAACTGTCTCGTCGCTTTGGACAACATCTGCCAGCGAATCATTCTTTGTGTGCAGTACGCCCACTATTTTCCCTTTTAATGGCAGCGCAAGCAGCTGTGTCACGAATGGCTCCAGATCGTGTGTCTCCTGTGTGGTCGTCACAAGCGCAATCAGCATCTCGCCCGTTTTCTGAGCCTTTCTCACAAGCAGATGCCTCAGATATCCCTCATGGCGGATTCTGTGAAAATAACTGCTGTTTTCTTTTGAAAAATAGTCCAGTGCACAGGCAAGTACCATTCTGTAGTCCTCATCCACGATACGGCAATCCCGTACAGACACAATATCATAAAAGCTTCCCCGCTTGTGCATGCCCAGTGCAAGCGGTCCATCTTTGTATTCGTCTCCAAAAGAAAATTCCATCTTGTTTCTATATTCATACCGGGCAGGACTGGCCTTGATTCCCTCAAAGATGCGGTTCACATATTGCTCCGAATCGGTACATTCTCCGTCCAATAACATCTGTTTTTCAAAAGCCGGACGCAGCAGCTTCCTCACTTGTGCTTCCTTAATCGCAAGCTGTTTCTCATATGGAATGCTCTGATAATTACATCCCCCGCACGCTCCAAAATGGGGACACCCGTCTGCCAGCTCATAGGGAGCCTTCTCCAACACTTCCATCAGCCTGCCCTCCACTTTTCCTTTGCGCTTTTTATTGACCAGAAATGAGATTCGCTGTCCGGGTATGACATTCTTTACAACGGCTGTCTCATCTTCACATCTCACGATTCCCTTGTTCGGAAAATCAATCCGCTCCACATATCCCTCATAAACCTGTCCCTTTTTCATAAATAACCTCCCTACTCGCGCGCCGGCCACCGTACATACTTCCTTGGGGTGCCCGTGTGCACAAAGAAGGGAGTGCTGTCTTGCCAACACTCCCTCAAATCTTTCATTTCACGCACCCTTTATTTTACAGTTGTGTACTCATTTTCCTTTGCCGGCTCCTGCTCCTCGTCCTCTTCATCATCAAAGAAGTCATCCTCGAAATCATCGTCAAACTCATCATCGAAATCATCGAGGTAATCAGGTGTCATATAACGATATACAGCATACGCAATTGCAGCTACCGCAGCGATTGCTCCAATAATAGCAAGCGCCCAGAGCAATGTGTTGCCCTTCTTCTCATTATCCTTCTTCAGATCAATCTTTGCACAGTATTTGCTTAGGATATCATTGCTCACCAGATTCTTATCCTGCAGATATTCTATTAATTCGTCCCACTTTTTCATTTTAAAAAGCCCCTTTCTGTTTTTATTTCACGCTCGTCAAAGCTCCGTTGTATATATCATATCATCTTTTTAAAAATTTTACTACCATTTTCACACATTTTAATAAGATTTTTTTATTAGGAACAGCAAATCTCCTTTTCTCATCACACCTTTTTTAATTTGGCAAACGCCGCATACATGATTTTATTTCCATATTCGTCAAACGCTACTGTCACCTTGAAATCTCTTGTATCCTGAACAAGATTCAGCACAGTGCCCTCGCCATACTTAACATGGCGCACCCTGTCGCCTTCCGCATAGCCGAGACTGTCCGCCGCGATTGTCGGCGCTCCCTTTGTAAGTCCCTCCAGCGATTTTGCTATATAAGGCTTGTTTGCCGCCGGCGTTTCTTTCTTCCTGACAACAGCCTTCGGGCGGGATGCCAATATCTCGGACAAATCCTTTTTCGCCGCTGGCTGCGCTGTGCGCTGTGCCGCTGATTCCTTTGTTTTCGTCGCCGCTGACACTGTTTTTTCTGTCATTGCTTTGCCTGTACTGAGTCCTGTTGACTGCCTTGCGGCTGTCACATCTGCAGCTGACGTCTTTGCCGGCTGCTGTCTTGGAGACGTCAGTAGCTGTGCAGCTGCCTCCCAGTTATTCCGCGGTTTGTCAAATACAGTGTCGCTTAACGCTTCGCTGCGTCTCTCAGTCATTGTCTGAAAAGGTTTCGCTTTGAAGATATTTCTCTCATAGGAATTATCCCCGTATTCTTCTTCATTGTAACGCCTTACGCCAGGAATCCTGCTGTCGAGCAGCTTGTCTGGAATTTCCCTGACAAAGCGGCTAATCGCATTGTACTGCGTCTCTCCGCGGATCATGCGCGCCTTCGCATAGGTGATCGTCAAATCCTCCTTCGCACGTGTAATTCCCACATAGGCAAGACGCCGCTCCTCCTCAATATCTTCCGGATTGTCTGAAATGATTGTCATATAGCTTGGAAAAATACCATCTTCGAGCCCTGACAGATACACACTGGAAAATTCAAGCCCTTTCGCACTGTGCAGCGTCATCAATAATACCCGGTTGTCATCCTTATCCACATTGTCAATATCAGCCACCAGAGCAACTTCTTCAAGAAATCCCGACAGTGTCGCCTCCTCGCCAAGTTCCTCCCGCTCCATCTCATAACTCACCAGTTTCGTGATTAACTCGTCGATATTCTCGATTCTGCCTGCAGAATCCTCCTCGCCGGATTCCTCCAGCTCCTTCACATAGCCTGTCGTTTCTATAACATCAGTTATTAAATCTTCCAGGGAACCTGCCTGCATTTTAGTCCGAAACATTCTGATCATAGTTGCAAAATCCCTGAGTTTGTCTGCCGACTTACTTTTTCCCAGCGCTGGTATCTCATCCAACCGCTGTAATGCCTCGTAGAAACTCAGTCCCATGTGATCTGCATAATCCTGAACTTTCGTGATGCTCGCCGCGCCAATCCCGCGCTTTGGCACATTGATAATGCGCTTCACAGCCAGATCGTCCTTACCGTTGTCAATCGTCTTTAAATAGGCTAAAATATCCTTAATTTCTTTTCTTGCATAGAAGTTTACACCTCCTACGACATTGTATGGAATATTCAGTGCGATAAAGCTCTCCTCGAGAAGGCGCGACTGCGCATTGGTTCGATAGAGCACTGCGCAGTCCCTGTAATCACTTACAATCTCGCGCTTTTTGCGTTTGATATCACCTGCTATGTATTCAGCCTCCTCATAGGCCGTGTCAAAAGCTCTGAAATGAACGCGATTTCCCGCTCCTTTGTCTGTCCAGAGCGCTTTCGACTTTCTCCGGGTATTGTTTCCAATTACCGCATTGGCTGAATCCAGAATATTCTGCGTAGAGCGATAGTTCTGTTCCAGCTTGATCACCGTCGCATCTGGATATACCTGCTCAAAATCCAGAATATTCCTGATATTGGCTCCGCGGAATTTGTATATGGACTGATCATCGTCTCCCACGACACAGAGATTTCTGCTGCGCTGCGCCAGAAGCCGTATCAGTTCAAACTGCGCAGTATTTGTGTCCTGATACTCGTCAACCATCATGTATTGAAAGCGGTTCTGATAATTCTCAAGCACTTCCGGGCAGCTCTTAAAAAGCTCCACTGTCTTCACGATCAAATCGTCAAAATCAAGAGCATTATTTTTTTTCAGCGTAAGCTGATACTCCGCATACGCCGCAGACATTTTCTTTTTTAAATAATCTGTCCCTGCTGCCATCTCATATTCTGTGGTTGATATCAAATTGTCCTTCGCGGAGGAAATCGCATTCAGGATTGTCTTTTCCTTTAGCTGCTTCGTGTCAATCGCAAGCTTTTTGCATACATCCTTCATGACACTCTTGGCATCGTCTGTGTCATAGATGGTAAAGCTGTTGTCAAATCCCAGTCTGTCAATATGCCGCCTGAGTATCCGCACACAGGTTGTGTGAAATGTGGATACCCAGATGCTCTCTGCGCCATAACCGACTATGCTGTTGACCCTGTCACGCATCTCGCCCGCCGCCTTATTCGTAAACGTGATTGCCAGAATATTCCATGGATTCACACCCACGCTTTCAATTAAATAGGCTATCCGTCTCGTAAGCACACTTGTCTTTCCACTGCCTGCACCCGCAAGGATAAGCACAGGGCCTTCCGTAGTAAATACTCCTTTTTTCTGCTGTTCATTCAATGTATCATAAAGCCCCATTTTTTTATCCTTCCTTAACTATAATGTTCGTATTGCAAAACTGATATTGCAATTATATCATTGAACTTACATTCTTTCAATTAATTTCACAATTTTATGCAATCACCGTTATCCCGTTTCACGCATATGATAATGAAAATAGGTTTAGAGGATTTTTATGAAAAAAAACAGATTACTTTCTATACTGTTGGCTTTTGTTTTACTGATCGCTGTGATAACAAGCGGATGCAGCGGCAAGACAGGGATTTCCGACTCTGCGAAGAAGGTGACATTAAATGAGGTTGCGCACTCTATTTTCTATGCCCCGATGTATGTTGCCATTGAGGAGGGGTATTTCGCTGAGGAGGGGATTGACCTCGAACTCGTAACCGGATACGGTGCAGACAAGACCATGACAGCACTGCTCACAGGAGAAGCAGACATTGGCTTTATGGGAAGCGAGGCATCCGTGTATACCTATCTGCAAGGTGCGCAGGACTATGCAGTAAACTTTGCACAGCTGACCCAGCGCGCCGGAAATTTCCTTGTCAGCAGAACTCCCATTGACAACTTTGACTGGAATATGTTAAAAGGAACATATGTCCTTGGCGGACGCAAAGGCGGTATGCCCCAGATGGTCTTTGAGTACATACTGAAAATGAACCAGATTGATCCCGATGCAGATCTCACTATTGACACAAGCATCGACTTTGGTTCCACCGCAGCTGCATTTGCCGGCGCCAAGGAAGGTGACGCTGGATATGCTGATTTTACAGTCGAGTTTGAACCCCATGCCACCTCCCTCGAGACACAGCAAAAGGGGTTCATCGTTGCCTCCCTCGGCGTTGATTCCGGCTATGTACCATACACCGCATTCAGCGCCAGAAAAAGCTATATTGAAGAGAATCCTGAGACACTCCTCGCCTTCACAAAGGCACTCCAGAAAGGCATGGACTATGTGGCAGATCACTCCGCAAAAGAAATAGCGACCGTTATCAAACCGCAGTTTCCAGAAACAGAACTGGAAACCATCACCACCATCGTATCCCGTTATCAGGAGCAGGATACCTGGAAAAAAGATCTTGTCTATACCGAGGATAGCTTTACGCTCCTGCAAAACATTCTCATGGAGGCCGGGGAGCTTGAGAACTATGTTCCATACAAGGATCTGGTAACCAACACGTTTGCCGAACAGGTAAAATAACCCCTTCTGGCAGTTTGCTTTTAATGTTTCTGCTAAAAAGGACAGAGCAAAACCTGTCCTTTTTCTATGCACCAAAACAGCTATACTACATGCAGTGTTACATTCTTTTCTGTCCTCACGCCAAGCGCACTGACACCGCGCACAGATATGTTGTAGACTCCCTGTTTGTTCAAATCATAATTTCCAGATAAATGGATGGTATAATCGCCCGATTGATATAGATTTCCATTCGCATCAAGCAGGCCAACCGCATTATAAATATCATTCTGGGATGCACCGACCGGCAGCATTAGCACTTCCTCTGTTCCAGCCGATTTTGTCAGGTACAATGTCGGTCTGATCTGGTTCCAGGGATTCTTACTGCTTGTATCTGTAGGGTCCCAGGTTCTCATAGGATTTTCTGCTGTAAGCTTCATTTCCTCTGGTTTTCCCAGCGGTCCCGGATTCTCAGCATCCTCATATACGATTACCTCTGTGCCTTTCGCGCAATTGTCATAAATCCACTTTGCATCTGCACATGTAAGTCTGACACAGCCTAGTGACGCAGCCTCTCCTAGATGATTGAACTGATCCCACTCCAAATTTCCTGCGTCCTTTGTGTAGTAAGGTATGGAGTGAAACATAATTTTTTTATTAAATCGAACTGCATAATGACCGTAAGTGCCGTCCACCATCAGTCTCCATTCATAATAATCGCTGGTCTTAAACGTTCCGAGCGGCGTCCCATGCCCTTCCCGGCCGCAGGAGCACACAAATGCCTTGATCGGTACAGTGAATTCGCCATTTTCATCTTTCTCATATACTGTCACGCAGTTTGCCGCACGATTTACCATGATCAAATATTCTGTTTTTGCCTCCTCTGCATTCACCGCCAATGCACTGCTGTTCCATAATATCCCCATACACAGACACAATCCGAGACAAATCGCAACAAATTTTTTTATATGAAACACTCCCAAATATCCTCCCACGAAAATTCTCCTCCTGTTTTTGACCAAAGATATATTTTTGCACACGATTATGCCATGATACACTATTTTTCCAATTTTTGCAACAAAAAACACCCTTCTCGGGTGTTTTTTTAGGATTTTTTTATAAAAACGGAGTAAACCCTGCTCCGTTCAGCTGGTCTCTCAACCGATTCTGTAATCCCATCATTCCGATAGTATCATTCAGATAAGACGCATAATTTGTATTTGTCTGTCTGCCCTCATCCGTCTTCGCAAGCATACGCTCCTGTATGCCCAGCATCTCGGCAAAATCGCCGCTCGCTGTACTCTTAGGCGTATCCAGTTCGCCGTAATCTTTGACATATAAGTCTTCCTTTTCCTCAGAAGCAATCACAAGCGGCTTTCCAGAACGTCCGTTATTTTGTCCGATTTTCTGTATGGCATCCATGCTATAAGGATTGCCATGTATAGAAGAAATCCTGTAGCTGCCAAACCCAGAAAATCCTGCAACTGCTGATATCCCCATAAAATACCTCCTTTCCATCTATCTTTACCATTATAAATCTATTGTCGAACAATTTCAATATTTTATCGATATTTTCGCTCAATTTATTTCAGCGGGTATGCCGGGCTGTCACAAACTGATTCTTCAATCTTAGGAATTCTTTCAGCTGCATCAACGTATAGAACAGGAGTGCTCTGGCCTCAAACTCTTCTCTGCTTTCCGGAAGCTTTTCCAGCTTCATGCCGGCAAGCATTTTTTCCAGTATGTCCAGCAAATCTTTCACGTCATTGTCCCTGTGATACTGTGCCTCAATCTCTTCAAAGAAACCAGCGACTTGCGCTGTCTGTGCCGGAAGCATTTTAATCAGGACAATACTGTCATAGATATTTCGAAGAACTCTGCTCTGATTCTCCCGCATTCTGACATAGTCCAGCTCATAGGACGTCTGACTCCAAAGCGTGTTGTTCCAATTTCTGAGCGCGCATTCTTTTGCCAGACAAATCTTATCCTCAAGACGTGCAAAGCAGTCCGAATTGTATCCAGTCTTGTCCCTGCGCCTGAGATTCTCTGCCATTCTGTGAACAATCCCTTTGATTTCATCATCCACCTGCCTTGACAGTCTGTCAAATTCGTCCTCCTTTTTCCGCAGATGGAGATTGATCAGAATGCCATAAAAGATACCGATGACAAACAATAGCAGCTCGTTCGTCAGCATTTCAATGCCGAAGTTCTGCTCGGTCAGAAAATGTGATATGAGCACAGAATCCATAGCAATCGCCTCGCCCCAGCCTGCACGGAGACATAAGAGCGCAAACAGAAAAAGGTAGACAATAAATGCACCCACGCGAAATCCTAACAAAGAGTAACAGACAAAAGAAAGAATCAGCGCACACAAAAAAGCCAGACCTCTGTTTCTGGCGGTTTTGAGCGTCTCGCGTTTGGTATTCTGAATGCTTAGGACCGTAATAATCCCTGCTGTAACGGCATATTTGAGCCCTAACAGATTCGCTGTCAGTATCGACAGCACTGCTGCCAGGGCAATCTTAAATGCCTTGACGACAGGAAAGCCTTTTATCCACTTCATTTTATGCCTTTATAAAGTCCAGGATCTCCGCCTTCTGCTTCGCGCCAACTGATCTTGCTGCAATCTCACCATTCTTGAACAAAATGAGTGTAGGAATGGACCTCACCTTGTAATTGAGCGCAAGTGTATCTGCTTCATCTGTGTTTACTTTGCAGATCTTCACATCTGTCACTTCCTCTGCAATCTCCTCTATGACCGGTGAAAGCATTTTGCAAGGTCCACACCATGGAGCCCAGAAATCGACCAGCACCGGAATATCCGATTTGATTACCTCCTGCTCAAAATTTGCCTCGGTCAAATGTACTACTGCCATATTCAAATCCTTCCTTTCTTAATCTTATATTTGTCGTGTTCTATTTGGGTATTTATAGTATACCACCTTTTTATAAAAATAGTAAACAACAACCTGCTATTCTTTATTTTCCCCGTTCAATATCATCGCGATAATATGTGCCATCGGATCACAGGCGTTCATGGCTTCCTCCACAGTATTGGTCTGCGAGCCAAGTTCGATCAGCATACTTTTGGGCCGATAATGCAGGTTATACCGATATCCTTTCAGATAGATGCGCCTTGTAAGCCCTGGATAGTACTCCTCCGCTGCAAGCTGCATCTGAAATGCAAACGATAAATTGTCCTGCACATATGGATTGGGGAGATTGGTCAGCTCCCCTAACGCCCTTGTGTAGCATAACCCGTTGAAAAACATAAATCTTGCTGTCGGTCTGTCCTGTATCGTTGTGACAAGTTTGGTGTCTGGATTGGTCTGGTCCCTGTGCAAATCGATCATGACTTCTATGGTCGGATTTTCCGCGAGCACTTTGTCTAATCCTACCATGGCATTCGAGTACGCATTATCCCGGCTCTCCACGTCATATTCCCCTGTATGGTGGAGCACATTAAATCCATACTGCGTTCTGAGAATATCGCACAAATGTTCTCCTACGCCAACGATGGATGTCGACGAATCCCCTGGTGTTGAATCTATGTAGGCCTCTTGGGAATGTGTATGATATACAAGTATCTGGACATTGCTATTGTCCTGCTTCAATGTCGCATCAAATCCCATAAGCGTGCTATACTGGAGCTGATCTGTCCTGATCTGTGTGGTCGGATCTTCAGAGTAAAAGGTTGTCTTGATAAATCCTGGATCACCTAACTGCTGTTCCGAATACTTTGCAACAGGCGCCTGTGCAGGCACAAATGTACCTGCTGCTGTTGTGTTTTCTGTCAATACAGCCTGTTCTAATTCCTGTTGCTCATTGCGAGTCAAACCTTCATCATGACTTTCTGTCTCGATTTCATTTCTGAGGCTGTTCTGATATGCCAGATTGTTTTCGATCGCCGCCATTTCCTCAATGACTGACGGCTGCCTGTACTCTGTCACATGGTTATCCTCTTCCAGCTCCAGAAGCAGACACATCTCCAAAGGCATGTTTTTAAAAAAATGATATTTTAATCCGTTTTGACTGCTGCCGTTTGCAAATAAAATATACGGATTCGTAAACTGTACCCCCTGTCTCAATACCGCACTGCATATTTTTCCGCCCAGCGTCTCATTGTCCCCCAGACTATTCTCAATGTCATATGCAACGCGCATCATAAGATGCACCAGAATCAGCAGGAAAACAATGCTTACAATCCCCTGCTTTTTGAATTTATGGCTTATATTCACACGCTACTCCTCCTGCTCCATATCCAAAGCAATATTGATCGCCTCCGACAATGTAAAGCTAAGTCTTTTCGTAGTCTCATCGATATTCTTTGCTGTTACATACATATTATGAAGTTGTGTGTCCGTACTATTCCTAAAATAATCAAGTGATGCCTTTCCGCCATCATATTCCTCTGACAACTTTTCCAGCGCATCAGAGACGATCGTCCCCGCATCCACTACCATGGGAATCCCGATTGCAATCACTGGCACGCCAAGGCTCTCTTTTGTAAGGGCATTTCTGTGATTGCCCACACCGGAACCAGGATGAATTCCCGTGTCTGTTATCTGCACAGTGCGGTTCAATCGCTTCGTACTTCTCGCTGCCAGTGCGTCTATTACAATAACGATGTCAGGTGTTGTCTCTTTTATGACACCTTTGATAATTTCTGCGGTTTCCATCCCGGTCTTTGCCATCACACCTGGCACAAGTGCACTAATCTGGTGAATTTTCGACGCTCTGTAGGCCTGCCTGCCGTACTCCCGTATGATATGTCTTGTGATGAAGAGATTGTCAACCGTACATGGTCCAAGAGCATCTGCCGTGACATCGCGGTTGCCAAGGCCCACCACAAGTATCGACTTTTCCTCCTGATCGATATCCGGCAAAACACTTTTTAGCTGCTTTGCCAGCTGCTCGGAAATCTCCCTGTGATAGTCCTCGTCGCTCTCCTGAAGTGCAGGCGCTTCCAGTGTAATGTATGTGCCCATTGGCTTTCCCAAGCTCTTTGCGGCATTCTTACTCAATATCACTACTTTCGAAATATGAACGTCATCCATGACATCATACTCGTCGATGGATATTCCCCGCATCTGCCCTGAAGCCTGCTTTCTGACGCTCTCCGTTGCCTCCAATGCCAAGTCTGTCCTAATCTGAAACTGCTGCATACAAAATCCTCCTGTCTCTTTCCTGCTATTGATATTTTTTTCAATTTTTTCTAGAATATGTATTGACAGATCAGATTCCATAAATTACAATATATAGGTATGTTTCCATTAGAACGTCCGTGTCCGGCTTTAATGAAACATAGAATGAAAAAATCGGGAAAGTGGGAGGTGACAAGCATGGCAAACATCAAATCTGCTAAAAAGAGAATTTTAGTCAACAGAACAAAGGCTGATAGAAATAAGGCTATTAAGTCTGGTGTAAAGACTGCGATCAAGAAGGTTTACACAGCTGTAGAGGCAAACGACAAGGAGGCTGCTGCTGCCGCTTTATTAAATGCGACAAGTGTCATTGATAAGGCTGCAACAAAGGGCGTATATCACAAAAATTATGCTTCCAGAAAAGTTTCTCGTTTATCCAAGGCTGTAAATCAGATGGCTTAAGCTTGAATATAGAATAAAAATAATTTAACAAATAAAAACAACCCATACCGTCATGTGGGTTGTTTTTTTGCTATCGTTTCATTATTTTCATTCATCCAGTCAATGGCCTGAGCAAGTCCTTCCTCGCTAAACTCAAACAGTTCCGCAATTTTCTCTTCGTCTGGCGTCGCCTCAAATCCAAAAGGTTCACTCCAGATATAAACCTTTAGTTTTTTTTCCTCCTCCACCGTCTCCTGGTGCAGCATAAAGCGCATCCCCTTATGACTGCCTGTGAAGTCCTCCTTTTTCACAAAATTGAGTGATAAAAAATCTTCTCTCGACAACATAGAACCGCCTCTCTAATCCGCTATCGCTGAACGCCTGTCTGCGCAAGTACCTCCAGAAGAGAACCCTTTACGGACACATATCGATAGATTGGATCGCTCTCCTCATGAAAGACCGGGACACGATTGATGTAAAAACCATCGATTCCCGCCGCCTTTGCGCCTGCCATATCGGACTTCAACTCATTTCCAATCATGACTGACTGTGCCTTGTCAAGCTGATACCGCTCACAGCATCTGTCGTAAAACGCCGGATCAGGTTTCATGCACCCTTCATCTGAAGAAATCAGTATTCCATCAAAATAAGGAATCAGTCCTGTCAGTTCAAGCTCCTGCCAGGTAAAACTCCTCTGCGCGTTGGACAGCAGATAAATCTTCTTCCCGGCATTTTTCAGTCCTTCCAGACACGCAAGTGTATCGGGAAACAGACATAGATAAATCAATGAAATCCGCCGAAAGCTTGCGCAGAGATATGCTGTCTGGTCGTCTGAAATCTCATATCCATTCGCAGCAAATACTTCCTGAAAGACTTCCTCAATCTGAATTTCAGGTTTTGTATACCCGCTATTTTGCGCCGCTTTTTCTCTGTGCTCCCTCTCGATTGATGTATACAACCGATAGAACTGCTTCCACTCAAAATGAAATCCCTGTTTTCTGAGCCACTTTGCATATTTCTTAAAAAAATTCCCGCTATATTCGTCCGTGTGGATATCAATCAAAGTTCCATACAAATCAAATATATAATTCTGATACATCATAAAACCTCCTTTAGATACATTTCTTCATCAAAATCGGGGATAAAGCTTTCCTTCGCCGTATCTCCCTCCTGCACAAAAGCATTTTCAACACCTAATTCAATCGCATAATCAATCACTCTTTGGTATTCTCTGCGGGTCACCCGTCTGCTGATCTCCGGATAATCCACCATATTCTCCGGCGGTGTATACTGGTTCATAATACTCATATAAATACGATCCTGATAAGTGTCATACAGATATTGAATGACTTTCCTGGAATCCCTGACATGTCCAGGCATAACCATATGTCTGACAATCACGCCGCGCTTCATTAATCTCTCACCAGAAAAGCTGTCATCAAAAAGCGGTACTCCCACCTGACGCACCATTTCCGCTACTGCAGGCGATGCATACGCAAAATAGTCAGGCGCATTGGAATAGCGTGCCGACAGTTCTTCGCTGTAATATTTCAAGTCTGGAAGGTAAATATCGACAAGTCCCTCTAACATCCGCAGTGTCTCTACTTGTTCATAGCCTGAAGTGTTGTACACGATTGGAATCGCAAGTCCCTCTGCCTTGGACATCCGAAGCGCTTCCGCTATCTGTGGGACAAAATGTGTCGGTGTCACCAGGTTAATGTTGTTTGCCCCCTTCCTCTGCAGCAGAAGAAATAATTGGGACAACTGTGCTGTGGTCAGTTCTTTGCCTGGCCCGCCCATCGCAATCCTTCTGTTTTGACAGAATACGCATTTCAATGGACATCCGGAAAAGAAAACAGTACCTGACCCTGAAGCTCCACTGATACAAGGTTCTTCCCACATATGAAGTGACGCCCTCGCCACGCGCACTTTTTCACTTTCACCGCAATACCCTCTGCTGTGTGCTCTGTCAATACTGCATTGTCTTGGACAGAGCACACAGCCTTTTAATCCTGCTCTCATTTCATCTCCTGTGTCTGATTTTCCGCAAGCCATTTATTGAGACACTTATATACCTCCTCTGGTTCAATCGGCTTGGAAATATGCCCGCTCATACCACAATTGAACGAATTTCGGACATCACTCTCCAAAGCGTTTGCTGTCATCGCTATGATTGGAATTATCCTGCAGTCTTCCCGGTCTATCTTTCGGATCTCCATAGCAGCCTCGTCACCCCTCATAACAGGCATACTGATATCCATAAAGATCAGGTCATACGCTCCCTCTTCTGCTGTCTTTACTTTGTCGACAGCTTCCTTGCCATTCCGGGCTTCCTCTATGATTAGTTCCGTGTCTTCCAGAAATCCTTTTATAATCTCCATATTGATATGCTTGTCCTCAACAATGAGAATGTGTTTTCCAGGATATTTTCCCTGTTTTGCTGCAAGATCCGACACTGCACAGGACTCCTCTCCATCGCATATTGCAAAGGGAAGCGTTACCGTTACCTTTGTTCCCACATTGACCATACTGTCAATCTCGATCTGCCCATTCATGAGGTCCACAAGATTCTTTGTGATTGCCATTCCAAGTCCTGTTCCCTCTATTCGATCAGTCTGGTCTGTTTTTTCGCGCTCAAACGGCTCAAAGATACGATTTAAAAAATTGTCACTCATGCCGATTCCGTTATCCCGAATCGTAAAGACAACATTGCACTGCGATTCCGATGTTCCAGCCTGCTCTACCACCTCCATGCTGATTCTGCCAAAAGAGGGTGTATACTTAACTGCATTGGAGAGAAGGTTGATGACAATCTGCCGTACCCGGAGCTTATCCATGCATAGATGCCGGTGTACAATTCTGCTGCAGTCAACTGCAAAAATCAATTGATTTTCTTCACATCGACTACGGATTAGCAATTCAATATCCCTAATTAGTTTGACAATATCTTCTGATTTTTCACGAACTTCAATGACACCGCTCTCGATTTTATTCATGTCAAGCACATCATTGATCAATGCAAGCATATTCTGCGAGGATAATAGAATGGTGTTTAGACACCGGTCTACTGCTGTCTCATCATTGATATGTTTTTTAGCCATATAAGCCATACCTAAAATAACATTCATCGGAGTCCGCAAATCATGTGACATCGTTGACAAGAACTTACTTTTCGCATTATTGGCACTCTCCGCCTGCTGTAATGCTTTTTCCAAATCCTTGCTTTTCTCTGCCAGAAGTCTTGTCATCTCAAGCTCCTTTGCCTTTGTTTCCAGATCCTTCTGCAGCTGCTCTGCCTTCCATATCTCATGCTTTCTGAATTCATCAATATTTCGGATCAATATAACCATCTTTGTGCCTGACACAATATTGACCTTCGCATTATACTGACGATAATAGTGGTATTCTCCTTCCTTATCCCGAATCCGGTATTCGCACTCTGCACGCCCTTCTCTATGGAATCGCTCATCTGACAGTTCTGTGAGAAATTTTTCCCTATCCTTCTCATGGATACTTTTCAGCATCAAATTCACCCAGTCAGAATATCTCCCTTTTTCCGGGAAATCCAAAACATTCCCCAGCTGATGATAACTGCACTCATACCGGTCTGCCTCTATATCCCGGAATGCGACAAGGGAATAGATGTCATTCATTGCCTCAGCCGCAAGAACTTCGTTTTTCCGAATCTGCATTTCTTCAGAGTAATCTCTGAGTGCAAAGATCATCTTTTCGTTGTCACATCCATATTCCGGAACAGGAAAGCATTCCAGTCTTTTCCACTTTTCATCATAAGACCGATAGATAAACTCTATTTTCTTCTCGCCTGCTGCAAAGCGCCGCTTCATTTCTTCTGTATCTGACAACTGTTCAAATTTTTCCCTGTATGGAGACTTTGTCCAAGAGATAATCGCCCTCTCCATAAGCTGTGCAAAATCGCCGGTGAGATACCTGGTATTGTCTTTCTGTTGTTCAGAGGATCGGATAATCTCATAGGATCCCTGGTTGAGATCAACCACATACACTTCAAAATATTCGCGGCTGAAATACAAGAGCATTTCATCTCTCTGCTGCTGATTGAGCTTATCGATATCCCGCAGAGAGTATACTTTACTCTTCTGAAACGCAAGAATGACAATACAGAGTATCACCAGTACCACACACACTGCCTGGAAGTACCAGTTGATGCTTAAAAGCTCTGTCACCAATAATATACACACTAAAATGAAAATGGCATTGGTACTGATTGCCCTGCAAAATCTCTGTATTATTTTTTTCATTGGAGTTATCATTCCTTAAAGCTTATAAATCAGATCATGGTTAATTTGCTTTGCATTTTTTATAATGTTTTTTTCCTGCTCTTTAAGGTACAATTGAAGCTGGGCAATCTCTCCCTCGTCAAATCCTCTTGAATTAACCACATTTCTGCTCGGCAGTATTATCTCTGCATAGTCGTCCCTATCCTCTGTCTTTCTCTCAAAGCACACATGGATCACTTTTCCGCTTTTCCCTGGAAGCAGACCTGTATGTGTCATCGTGATCTTGTCACTGTCGTTTATTTTAATATCCATATCTCTGTTCTCCTTTTTCTTTTTCCTCCGTTCTCATTATAATATAAAACTCTGCAAATTCAAAGTGCCATTTTTATCTGTTTCCGTCTGTCATTTAATCAATCTGCAGCAGGTGCGTTTTCCGGCCCATCAGCGCGCAGCTTCTCGCATCAGGCTGTGAACCGCCAATACTGATTTCATACCCTTCTGCAATGTATTCTGCTACTCCGTCCTCATTAAAGAGCCGGAATGCCTCCGGTAATAATTTCATCGTCAGTGTCTTTTCCTCCCCAGCCTTCAAATCAACCTTTCTGATTCCTTTCAGCTGGGCGTTCGGCGCATTCTCCCGCCTTGCCTTCACATATGCCTGCACGGTCTCTGTGCCGTCCATTGCACCTGTGTTCTTTACTGTAAAACGGATTTCCACACCCTGTCTGATATCCGGTGTTCCTGTAAACGCGACATTGCTATAATCAAAAGTGGTGTAGGAGAGACCATACCCAAACGGATAGAGCGCCTCCTGCGTCATGTAGCGGTAGGTGCGTCCTTTCATGGAATAGTCCTCAAAATCTGGCAGCTCCTCCGTTGTCTTGTAAAACGTAACCGGCAGCTTTCCCTGCGGATTTGCCTCCCCAAACAGGATATCCGCAACCGCCTTTCCGCCCTGTGCGCCCGGATACCAGCCCTGCACAATAGCGTCAAGATGCTCCTGCTCCCATGTGAGCGCTGTCGCACTGCCGCAGAGCACCACCAGAATGACCGGCTTTCCGTATTCCTTTGCAATTTTGAGGATATCATGCTGGATTCCCGGAAGTCTGAGATCAGGCTTATCCCCGCAGCCGTACTCATTGCCGGTGTCTCCCTGCTCCCCTTCGAGCGTGGCGTCCATCCCCATCACAGCGATGATCACGTCGCTCTCCTCACAGATGCCGCGCACCTCTGAACTCCTGTCGCCTGCCTCCGCCAGTCTTGTCGTGCGGTCCTTGTACAGATGACAGCCCAGGGAATACATCACGCGCACGTCATCACCGACATAGTCCTGTATCCCCTCGAGAACCGTCACATAGCGCGACGCGGTTCCCTCATAATTGCCGACAAGCGCGTTCCGGCTATCCGCGTTTGGTCCGATCACACCGATCGTCTTTAACTTCTTCTTATCGAGCGGCAGTGTGTTGTTCTCATTTTTTAACAGGACAATCGATTTTTCTGAAACCTCGCGGTTGAACGCTCTCATTTCTTTGGAATCCACCACAGAATATGGGATTCTGTCATATGGATTATCCTCCTTATGGTCAAACACACCAAGCTTCATGCGGGAGGTAAACAGATTGACAACCGCCTCATCAATGCGCGACTCCTCCACAAGCCCTTCTCTTACCGCCTGCACCAGATATGTATACAGCGTCCCGCAGTTCAGGTCGCAGCCGTTTGCCATCGCCATCGCAACGGACTCCTGCGCGTTGGAAGTCACCTTGTGTCCCTCGTAAAAATCCCTGATCGCCCAGCAGTCGGAAGTCACATGACCCTCAAAGCCCCACTCATCTCTCAATATGTCAATCAGCAGTTCATGGCTGCCGCAGCAGGGCACACCGTTTGTCCTGTTGTAAGCCCCCATAACCGCCTCCACATGCCCCTCCTGCACGCACGCCTGAAATGCCGGAAGATACGTCTCCCTCATATCCTGTTTCGTCACCACCGCGTCGAATTCATGGCGCAGTGACTCCGGTCCGCTGTGCACTGCAAAATGCTTCGCGCAGGCTGCGGCTTTCAGATAATTCTCATCGTGCCCCTGCAGTCCCTGCACATAGCGCACTCCCAGACGGCTTGTCAGGTAAGGATCCTCGCCGAAAGTCTCGTGCCCCCTGCCCCATCTCGGGTCGCGGAAAATATTGACATTCGGTGCCCAGAACGTCAGCCCCTTATAAATGTCAGTGTCTTTTCCCCGCTGCTGCATGTTGAATTTTGCGCGCGCCTCCGTCGAGACGGCATCGCCTACCTTCTCAAGCAGCTCCTCGTCAAATGTTGCCGCCATTCCGATCGCCTGCGGAAACACGGTCGCCGTGCCTGCCCTCGCCACACCGTGGAGCGCCTCGTTCCACCAGTTGTACGTTTTGACGCCAAGACGCTCGATCGCCGGCGCTCTGTAAAGCGTCTGCTCCACCTTCTCTTCCAGTGTCATCTGTGCGACCAGCGCCTTCGCGCGCTCGCGGTAATCTCTCAGCTTTTCTTTGTTTTCATTCAGTTCCATAAAATCCTCCATACGCTTTTCTGGTTGGGAGATGCTCACTCCCATTTCGTGATCTGTTTTAATTCTGACAGTTTCTTACACAGATCAGGGAGCCAACAGTATTTACTGCGGGCTCCCTGTAGTTCCCTTCTTCTCAAAACATTCCGTATTGATACCATGACACGCAGATCATGTCAGATACTTAAGCACATCGTATAAGCAGACCAGATGCATCCCATCAGATTAGATGGTCTCTCCGCATCTCCTAATAAATGTACGTTGTCTGCCTTGATCGCATCGTACAAATCCCTGTTGGAAGCATAGCCAACGGATACGATCACGGTGTCGGCCTCCACTGGCTTTACATCCCTATGGATTCCCTGCAGGCTCTGATTGAGCGCTCTGCCTCTGATATTTGGCTCATTATATGTGACTGTCTCAATATAGGCTTTTTTGTCTTCATATTTTACCACCTTGGAATTTTTGAGAATATCAACTTTGTAATATTCCATCAGATCCAACAGGCAGTTATAATTCGCGGCAGACAGGCCTTCCACATTCAAAATGGTCGGGCAGGTCTCAACAAGCGTCACTTTTTTATTCTTCCTTGCCAGATCATACGCCAGCTCACATCCGGTCAGGCCGCCTCCGACTATGACAACATTCTGGTCTTTGATATTCTGATTCTGCAGTACATCCACTGCATAACGGACAGCCGGATCATCAAATCCAGGAGTGGACAGTCTTCTTTCCTTTGCTCCGGTCGCGACAAAGATTTCGTCATAACCGTCCTTGTCTTCCGGTTTAAATTCCGTATTTAACAGTACATGGACGCCTGTCTCCTGCATCTGTCTGCGGTACCACTCGATCAGACGGCGGTCGTCATCCTTGAAATCAAAGGCTGCAGCTGCGATAAAGATGCCGCCCAGCACATCATTTTTCTCATACAGATCGACTTCATGGCCGCGCAGTGCGCAGACCCTGGCCGCTTCCATGCCGGCAATTCCGCCGCCGACAACGGCGATCCGCTTTTTCGTGTCTGCCTCTTTTATATTGTAA